>CAZILR010000139.1:0-9995 GCA_964539995.1 uncultured Planctomyces sp. | reverse complement strand
ACCGGAATCAGCTTGAACGGCTGAAACGTCGGCTGCGCCTCGTCGGCCGGCGCGGCGATGCGCCCGCTCTCCAGCCGGAATTGGATCACGGGACGTTCGATCAAAGCCGCGTCGCGCGTGTCCTTGGTGATGAACCAAATCTCGTAGTCGCCGTCCCCTCGTTCGTTGATGAACTCTTCAAACAGGTCGCGATTGCTCAGCAAAAGCTCGCCGTCCTTGTTGCCGGTGAGCCGTTCGGTGGTTTCCAGCGTGCCATCTTCGCTGAGCCGTCGCAATTCAAAGTATTCGTCGGTCGTGACGGAGGCCGAGGCCGCAGACGACTGCGAGGATTCGGTCGTCAACAACGAAGGAGAAACCACCGAAGCATCACGGGTCAACGATTTGGGGAGTTCGACGGGAGCGATGGCGGCATCCGGCTTCGGGATAAACGCCACGGCTCGGTTGGTGGGGATGACGAAGGACACAACGCCGTTATCGAAGCGCGGCAGGAACGCGTTGGGATCGTCGAGCACATTGGTGCTCGAAAGCCGGAACGTCGGATCGGAACCGGTGGGGGAGATGCTCGGATCGTCCGGGGCATACGGCTTGTTGACGTCGGGATCGTAAGGAGCGTTCAGCGGCACATCGGCCGGCGCGACGCTGGCGACGTCTTCCGGCCGCACGCTGGGGTCCAGGACCGATTGCCCGTCGATGACGATCGACGAATGCTGCGACACCGCGAACCGCACATTGAACGGGTCCGAGGGCTTGAGGCGTCCCGGTTCTTGAATCGGCAAGCCTGTCAGAAAGTCTTTGAGGTTGAGCGCGGCATCGGAGAACTCATGTGGAATGGAGTACGTCGCGCCCCCTTCGGGAATCAGGAAGCGCGTCGCGTATTGATCGACGGTGCTGTCGAAGACATAGACTCCATTCGCGAACCGGGGGGCCACGGTGTTCGCCAAGGTTGGTTGCAGGGGAGACAGGATCGTTCGATCGTGATCGCCCCAATCGACGTCGAGGATCAGATTCTTTTCGCCGGGTGATCCGATCGTGAATGTCATCGTCCCCAAGTACACGATCGAAGCGGTGGGCAAGATGCGGCCATCGGCGATTTGGACCGGGTCCACCAGGAACCGCGACTGCAAGTCGCTGACGGTGATCTTGCCAGAGAAGAACGCGGAGTTCGCGGTGTACTCGTTCGCCGCGCTGCCGAACGTGTTCTTGAACGGACGGGGAGAAATCTGCTGCTCGATGCCGTTGTCGGTGCTGATCGTGGAGTTCTCGCCGAGCAAGACTCGGCCGTTCGCGCCGGTGAAGTTGGAGTCGGCGGTGATGTGAATCACATCGTGCGCGGCGCTGGAGAAGAAATCGTCGTTCGCGACCGTGAGCGCCTTGTTCCCGCGAACTTGCAGGATGCCGTCTCCGTTGAGGTCTTCGTCGGGATCGAGCAGGCCGTTGCGGTTCGTGTCTTCGCCGGGATTGAACTGCAAGTCGCCGTCGCCGTTGAAGTCTTCGGGGCTGTCGTACTTTTTGTTGCCGTTGGAATCGGTGAAGGTTTCGGCTCGGTCGAAGACACCGTTGTTGTTGGCGTCGTAGAACGGCTCCGCTCCGTCCTGCACGTTGTTGCCGTTCATGTCGATGAAGGCTTCGCCGGCGTCGTAGACTCCGTTGCTGTTGGCGTCGTTGAAGTTCTCGCCGAGGTCCAGAATGCCGTTGCCGTTCAAGTCCTCGACGAGATTCAGCGAATTGATGTAGTGGTCGTCGGTGGAGATGACTCGGTCGGCACCGAGCACGAAATTCGTGCGGGCCTGGATGTCGATGTACTGGCGAATGCCGTTATCGACGTTGATGTTCGCGATCACCGTGTCGGCCAGATGAGCGACGGCGGTCGTGCCGTTCTGCCCACGCTCGACGGAGAGGTCGTGGCCGTCGATGGCGGTCACCCTCAGAATCTCGTCATTGATCTGGATGAAGAACTCGGAGCCGTCGTCCGGGAACACGCTGGGGTCGATGACTCTCAGCGTCGTGGCGGAGTCGTCGATCGCGGCCGAGATTTGCGTCAGCGGTTGAATCGCCAGGATGTCATCGAAGACTTCGATCGTGTTGGCCTTCAGCCGGATCGTGTTCTCGGACTGCACCGCCGCGACGGCGAGATCGGTCGGATCGAATTCGTCGATGCCGTCTCGCATTTCGAGGAACACGGGACGCGAGTTGTCCGCGACGACTCGCAGGTCGCCGTTTTCGATGTCGATGTCGATCACGCCTTGCTCGTCACCCGCTCCGGTCAAGCTGACCGTGGACCCATCGACGCTGCTGACGACGTTGTTGAAACCGGTCTCGTAGGGTGAGGTGATGCGGACTTGCACCAACTGATTGGCTCGGTGATGAGCGTTGATGGCGTCGCGGATCGCGTTGGCGGTCGTCCCGTCGAGACGATCGTTGCGGTTGAGGTCTTCGCCGGGGTCCAGCACGCCGTCCCCGTTGAGGTCTTCGCCGAAATCCAAGTCGATCTCGATGGTGTGGTCCGTGACCACGATGGTCGGAACTCCGACGGTCGGCCCGGTATGCACGCTGGCCGTGAAGATGATCTCGATGTCGTTGTTCAACGGGCCGGGGGTCGCGGCGGAGAACTCGAACACCGTGTCGCCGGTGCCGAAGTCGTCGGTGGCGATCGCGAATTGCTGCTCCAACTGGTTCGCGTCGTTGTGGACGAAGATCAAATCGACTCGACCGGCGGTCGTGCCGACATCGCGCAGGATGACGTTGTTTCGAGCGGGGAGCGGATCGGAAATCGTGGTGGCCGTCACGGTCGGGCCGACGCCGATGAGTCCGTCTCCGTCCACTTCGAGCGGCGCGACGTCGGTGCTTCGCAGAGCGCCCGTGAACGTGAAGACAAACGGACCACCCGGATTGCCGGAGACATCGACATCGGCTTCGCTCAGGGAGGTGAAGGTTTGCAGGAACAGCAGCTTCACGTCATCCGCCGAGGCGTTGAACGGAATCGGATCGGTGGTCGCGCTGCCGGAGCCATCGGGCGGTTCCCACGAGATCGTGAACTCACCCGCGTTGACGTTGTCCAGCGTCACCATCTGCTGTTCGGACAAGTCGTGATTGAAGGCGGAGAGCGACGCGATGTCGGTTTCCAAAGCGTCGTCGTCGATGTCGTTGGAGCCGATTCCCAAGACCGCTTCGAGGACGACACCGGCACCGGGGTCGGGGTCGTCGATGCGCTGGTTCGCGACGAGGTTGAGTTCGTCGCCGTTGATGTCGGTGATGGACCGGAACGCCGCGACGACGCGAATCGCCGGATTGTCGGCATCGGTCGGGTTCGTGCTGTTGCTGGTCAGCTTGCCGAGGAAGACTTCGGCCGCGCTGATGTCGATGAAGCCTTCACCGGCGTCGATTTCGGTCAGCGGGTTCATCACCAGATCGCCGACCGAATCGCCGTTCGAGTCGGCGACGATCGTGACGTTGCTGTCGTTGGTCGTGGTGTCGATGCTGCCGTTGTCGGTCAGCGTCACGTCGCCGCCGGCCAACAACGACAGATCGACTTCGCTGGTCGTGACTCCGTTGACGCGGATGTTCTGATCGCTCTGGAATGAAATCGGATTCGCGCCGGTGATGAGGATTCCGTTCGTGATCACGTCGTCCGCGCCGAAGTCGATCGAGCCAGCGGCGGCGACGATCGAGACTCCGTCGAAGGTCACCCTCTCGGCGGAGCGGATCGTGAGGTCTCCGAGCGTTTGATCGCCATCGACACCGAGGTCGAGATCGACGAAGCCATCGCCGATGTCCCCTTGGAACAGGATCTGTCCCGTGCCGGCGATGAGCGTCAGCGGATTGTGCTCGGCCACGACCGGCTGGCCCTCGACGACGGTCAACACGGAGAGTTCGGGAACGCCGCCGGTGAGGTCCACGTCGGTCGCCACGATGGGATCGACATCGGTGCCGCGATACGCGCCGCGAAAAATCAGCGTGTAAAAACTGCCGGGTTCGCCCTCGACCAGGATGTCCGCATCGGCCAGCGAATCCAACGCGGCGAGCGCCGCTTGCACGTCGGCGGTCGAGGCATCGAAGGCGATCGGATCGGTCGTCTCGACCACGCCGCCGGGTGGTCCCCACGAAATCGTGAAGCTGCCGCCGGTCACGTCCACCAGCGAGATCACTTGCTCTTCGTTCGCGCCGGTGACTTCGCTGTCGATCGTGCCGCTGAACGTGATGTCGCGATTTCCGAGGCTCGTGTCGATCGTGACGGGGCCAGTCAGCACGACCGCTTGAGCGAACGAGACCTCGCCATCGACGGTGTCGATGCTGGCTCCGAGTTCGGTCGTACCGGTGCCGTTCTGAATGAAGTCGCTCGCGAGATGGAACTCGGCCGACGAACTGGTGACCAACAATCCGGCATTCGTGATCGTGACCGAGCCGCCGTTGGTGGTCGTCACCACGTCTTGGAAAGTGACTCGATCGGTCTCCGAAGTGGCGGTCACGAGGATGTTGCCATCGACGGTGACGGAATTCAGGAAGTCGATCAGCCCGTCGCTCGTGACCGTGAGCGCGTCCAGTCCGGGAGCAATCAGCCCTCCGATCGAACCTACAAACAAGGCGTCTCGGCCGGCGATGACGGTCAGCGAGGAATCCGTTCCCGCGTTGCCGTCATCATCCACCGTGCTGGCGAGCGTGGCATCGTTTCCGGCCGTCAGCGTGACGTTGTCGGTGAGCTGCACGGCATTCTGAAACAGCAGGTCCGTGCCGGCGAATTGGTCCGCGCTCAGGAACGTCGTGCCGGTGAAGAACGCGGTGAGTGCTCCGTCGGTCGCTTGCAGGATGCCGTCGATGACGATGTCGCCAGCGTCCGAGACGTTGCCGAAGTTCGCCACGATCGTCAAATCCTGACCGGCGACGATCTGTGGATCGGTGGCGACGTCGGCATCAATCCGCAGGCTGATGGTCCCGGTCGTGTTGCCGATGGCGTCGATGAGCTTCGCGCCGACGATGGAGATGTCTCCCCCCGCGTTGAGCCGAGCATTTCCGGTCTCGCGGAGCCAAAAGCCGCCGTCGCCGTTCGATTCCGCATCGGCGGTGATCGAGAGGTCCGCCGATGGATTCAAGGACATGAGGTCCGGGCCACCGGCCGTGACCGTGGCCTCAATGATCACGTCTCGGTCGGCCAACAGAAACATCGTTTCGGTCGAGGTGATGTCGGCCAGGATGATCAAGTCCTCGTTGCCGCCGTCGATGAAAACGTCCCCTTCGCCGATGTCGAAGTTGCCGCGAACATTCGCGCCGCTGATGAAGGTCGTGCCGCCAGTTCCGACGCCGGTGCTGATCGCGCCGAGATCCACGATCCCGGAGTGCGTGACGGAAACTCCGCCCGTCGCCGTGATGGTCGCGGCGGTGTTCCCCGCCTTGACGCCGGCGCTGTCGAAATCGACGCCGGTGCTGACGAACTGTCCGCCGTTGGTGTCGATGTCGCGGTTGATGTTCACGTTGCCGAGGCTCGTGTCGAGATCGTCCGAACCGACGTTGGCTTCCAGCAGCACATTCAAGCTGCCGTTCGTGGCGGTGATCTCACCGTTGATGAAGATGTCGTTGGCGGCCGAGATGATGAAGCTGGCGGTGTCGCCGGGATTGAGAAAATTCACCTGAATGTCGGCATCGACGATGACGTCGCCGTCCTCGGCGAAGTCGGGATTTCGGGTCGAGATGACAACGGTGGTGCCGGTCTCCAGTTGCTCGGTAATCGCCAGGGCCGTGACTTCCGAGCCGGAGATCGTGGGAAAGAAAATCGGCGGCGTCGCAAACTCGGTGACTCCGTAAACGGTGGAGACCGCGACGACGCGGACGTTCAACGGATCGAGCAGCCAGGTTCCCCCGTGCCCGTTCGCCGCGCTGGCATCGCCGCCGGAGGTCAGCAGGAGTTGACCGTGGCTGGAGGTCTCGATGAAACCGCCATCGCCGGAAATGGCTCCGCCGCGCGCGAAGAGCGAGCCGTAGACTTGCGTGACTTCATCCGACCAGACGACCAGCTTGCCGCCGTCGCCGTGCTCGATCGCATCGACGGTCAGTTCGACCTCGTGTCCCACGAAGACGTGCGAGGCATGAGGGATCGCGGCGTTGCCCCCGTAGGAGTCGCCGCCGATGAGCACTTCGCCGCCCCCCGCGTGGCCTGACGCATCGACTCGCGCATCACCGAACAGTCCGATCTGTTTGCCGAGCAAATGCACGGTTCCGCCGGCCTCCCCCGCGTCGGCGTCCGAGACATCCACGTCACCGGCGACGAGCAACGTGCCGTTCTCGCTGGCATCCAGTTGCACCTCGCCGCCGTGACTGATCACCGCGCCGGTGGCCGAGACCGTGACCGCGTCCGTGCCGTCGATCTCGATCAGTCCGCCGTTGCTCGTGAGGTCGCCATGAATTTGAATCGTCGCCGCTTCGAGATGCAGGCTGCCGGAATGTTCGTCTGCCGTGTGCGCGTGCGAAGCGAGCGCGTCGCTGAAGTCCGCTCCCGATTCGTCCACCGTCAGTGCGGACGAGTCATTGGTCGTCGAATGGAAATGAATCGACGTGAATCCGGCGTCGAGCGCGGCGATGTCGCGGTCGGTGAAGTTGAGTTCGGCTCCGTCGTTGCTGAAGCCGCCCAGTTCGATGGCCGGTGTCGCGGCGGACAGGATCGACAACGTCGTCCCCGAAAACGAATCGTCGCCGCCGTTGAGGTCGATCTCGTTCGCGTTCAACGTGATGTCGTCGCCGCGAAAGCTCGACAAGCCGATGTGGCTGGCCGAGAGTGACACGTCGGCGACTTGCACGTCGTAGTCGCTCGACGCCGTTTGGCTGACAGAGCCGAAGCCTTCGACCACCAAAGTCCCTCGCATCTGGCTGAGATCGAGCGACGACGACTGCACGTCGAATTGCAAATCGAATGAAGAACTGGCGGCGATCAGCGAGGCTCCGCCGGACAAGTTCTCAAAGTCGCTCTTTTCAAGCGACAGAATCGAATGACCCGGCGTGCTGTTGTCGATCGCGAAGGTTCCCGTTGAGCCGTCATCCTGCCAGACGCTGCCGTGCAGGTCGAACTCGATGCGACTCGTAAGACCGTCGGAAACTTCGCGAACGGTCAAATCACCATCGACGTTACTCAGCGTCAGCGTTTGCGGCGTGAAACTGAAGTCGGCGTTGAGGACACGACGCTGCTCCAAACGCAGCAATTTCAAGCGGCGTTCCTTGGTCCGCTCACGCCGCAGAGACTCGCTGCGGCGAGGAGACCAAAGTCGGTTCAACCAATGGAGGGACAACATGGATCGATCCTTTGACCCTGAGCCGGCTTGCGGCCGATTCAGTCACACAACCTCAGCGCACGAAGCAGCTCGCGAGCGAGGTGTCTTCTTTGCCAATCGGCGGCTTGCGCAGAAAACTCGACAAAGTCGGAACATGCCGTTCAATCCTCAGAAGACTACCTTTCCCACATCGAACTCGCGGACACTCGGGTCCGCGTGCTTTGGGAGGCATAGGAAAGCAGACGCTCAGGGAGGAAGCCAGAGCTTTTAGGAGTTGCGAAGGGAAAACTTGGGTCGCAGGGCAGTTGGCTCGGCGAAGTGGGGAAGTTCGGTCGTGAGGGAGAATTTCACGAACTTCGGAAGCTGGCGAATCTGTTCCGATTGTGCCGATCCCAATCGTTGTGCCAGCGAGGGAAGCTGGACTGCGGCTGTCGAGCGGGACTTTTCGGCGTCGATATTCGAGGCCAAGGGAGGCTCTGTCATGTCACGTCGCCAACTTTCACCGGCCGCGACCATCTTGGTCATTCTGCTTGTTCCGCTGGTCATTCCGGCGCTGTTCGTGTTGTTGGGGCCGTCCACCGATCCCTTGCGCGCTCAAGAGATGGGGCCGAAACTTTCGTTCGACCAGCCATTGCGGACCTCAGAGTCACAGACGAACTCAGGATCAGCGGGACGCGGAGCCGTGAATGCTCGTTCGCGAACCCAGCATCTGGCGACGACGTCGCCAGCGAAGCCGTCTGGAAAAATGGAGTTCGTCCCGGATTCGCCGGCTCCACGAGCCAAACGCCCGTCGGCCGCTGCTCGAACCGCCGCGAACTCGGTCGCGCGCCGGCAAGTGCCGAATCAGCCCGCCAAGATTGCCACCACGCGATCCACGCCGCAAGCGGCTCCAAGTTTCCAAGCTCCGTTGATCAGGACGCTACCGGCACCCGTCCCAGAGCAGGTCGTTGAATCGGTGGTCGAAGTCGAACCGCCGCCGGCTCCGGTCGTGAGGTCGGCTCCGGTCGCGAAGCCCGTTCAGATCGCGAAGAAAGAATTGGAATTGGAAGTTCCGGATCGCGAGCCTGTGGAGGAACCCGAAGTCCTCGTCCGTTCGCAGCCCGATCCGCCAGCTGAGTTCAGCGAGATGCCCGAACCTTCGCTGCCAGATTTTGAGCTTCCGATCGCTCGCGCGCCGCAGCGACCGACGCGCACGCTCGAAGAAGAGGTTGTGGTCGGCGACAAGGGCTTACCGACGCCGGCAGGGCGCGATGTCGTGAATCTCTACTTTGAAGAGGAAAGCTCCGACGAGGAGGATGCGGCCGAACGCATGGAAATCGTTGAACAAAAAACAGACGAGGTGATGGAGTTCGCCAAGCCAGACAAGCCGCTGCCTCTGAAAGAGCTACCTGAGCCGTTCGTCGAATCGAAGCCAGCGTCCGAAATCCGAAGCATCGCCGCTCAAGAGAAGCGCGGCGAAACGAATGCCACGACGGCCGCAATGGCACAGGACGAGGAAGTTCCGGCTCCGAGCGACGCCATCCTGGCGGAACTCAAGCCGGTGCGCACCATCGAAATTCGCAAGGCCGTCGAAGTTCCGCCGCTGGCGCAGATGGACAATCCCCAATTACGAGAGCCGGCGGACCAGGCGCGGGTGATGCTCAAGAAGCGGCCTCCCTTCAAATTCTGGCCGGTCTATCGCGATCCTTGGGTGGCGAACCGCGACTCGTATGCGTTCCATCACAATCCGCTGTGGTTTGAAGACCCCAATCTCGAGCGTTGTGGGCGCGGCAAGGGACACTTCACGTCGGTCGTGTCGTTCCTGCAATTCAATGCCAATGTCGCGTTCCTGCCGTACCGCATGACCGCTCAGCCGCCGTTCAGTTGCGTGCGCACGCTGCCGGATTGCACGGTCTGCCAGAAGTTCGGCTGCGACGCCTACCTGCCCCCGTGGAGCTTGCCAGCGACGGCGGTCCAAGGTGCCGCCATCTTCGGCTTCATCTACGCGATCCCGTGATCCGCGCGACCGAGACGTGCCGGCTGTTGGCCGCTCACGCTGCGTCCGGGTGGCCCAGCTTGCTTCAAGCTGGGTGCCGAAGGCATTGGAAACTTGGAATCGACGTGGTTTGCCAGTTCAACGGTGAATCAAGGCTCGACGTCTTCATCTTGTTTCCGATGCTGCGCACACAGCTTGAAGCAAGCTGTGCCACCCAGCGGGACTTTGATCCTCGCCAGGAATGATTGCCGCACTCAATGCCATCACGGCGACCGAGGTTCTCGCCAACTCGTTGGTGACTTGGCTAATATCCTCGCCCCTTTGATGACCACGAAGCCGGGTAAACGCCGGGACTCCCGCGGAGACGACATGACACAACGCCGCATCTTGGTGACCGCCGCGCTGCCGTACGCGAACGGGCACATCCACATCGGCCATCTGGTCGAATACATCCAGACCGACATTTGGGTCCGCTTCCAAAAGCTACGCGGCCACAAGTGCGTCTTCATTTGCGCCGATGACACGCACGGCACCGCGATCATGATTCGCGCTCGGCAAGAAGGCCGCAGCGAGGAAGCCTTGATCGCCGACATGCGAGACGCTCACGTCCGCGACTTCGCCGGCTTCGACATCGAATTCGACAACTACGGCAGTACGAACAGCGCGGCGAACCGGAACCTCTGCCACGAGATTTGGTCCGCGCTTCGTCAAGGTGGCTACGTCAACGAGCAGCCGGTCACGCAGTTGTTCGACCCGGTCGCGGGGAC
>CAZILR010000138.1:0-9998 GCA_964539995.1 uncultured Planctomyces sp. | reverse complement strand
AGCTCCTGATCCTGCACGCCGACCACGAACAAAATTGCAGCACCTCGACCGTGCGGATCGTCGGCAGCAGCCAAGCGAATTTGTACGCCTCGATCTCGGCCGGCATTTGTGCGTTGTGGGGACCGCTGCATGGTGGCGCGAATCAAAGCGTTCTCGAAATGTTGGAACAGATTCGCAACGACGGGTCCGACTACAAGAAATATGTGGACATGGCCAAGAACAAGAACAGCGGCTTTAAGCTGATGGGCTTCGGTCATCGCGTCTATAAAAACTTCGATCCGCGCGCCACGATCCTCAAGAAGACCTGCGACGAAATCCTCGGACAGCTCGGCATCAACGATCCGTTGCTGGACATCGCCAAGAAGCTGGAAGAGATCGCGCTGCACGACGAGTTCTTCATCGAACGCAAGCTGTACCCGAACGTCGATTTCTACAGCGGCATCATCTACCGCGCGATGGGCATCCCCACGAACCTGTTCACGGTCATGTTCGCGATCGGCCGACTGCCCGGCTGGATTGCTCACTGGCGTGAGCAAAACGCCGACGCGAGCAGCCGCATCAACCGCCCCCGGCAAATCTACACCGGCGCGACGCTGCGAGCGTTCGCACCGCTGGAGAAGCGAGGCTAGCAACCCTCTGGAAATAACCCCACCCCGCTTGTCGGGGTGGCTCGCGGGTCTTTTCACTACTTGAAATCGGTCGAAGACATCAAGTAGCGCAAAGACCTGCAAGCCACTGGGGCAAGCCCAGTGGGGTGGCGGCTATCGTGGAGCACGGAGGTCTCGATGTGGCGACATTTTTCTGTTGGCCTTTGCCTGTGGTTGATCGTTGCCGCTTCTCTCGCCGCGCAAGAGCGAGTGTCTGAAGAGCCAACCTCCACGAAGACCGAAGCCGCTCCTGCGAAAGCCGACACACCTCTGGTCAAAGCGGAACGGGAACTCGCGCGTCGATTGCTCGAACGCGACGAGGCCGAACAAGCCGAAGCAACCGCTGCTAAGTCGCTCGACGAGGCGAAAGGCCAGCTCGCCAAAGCGGTCGCCGCAGATGACGAAAAGGCCAAGGAACAAGCTGAGGTCGCCATCAAAACGGCGACGGATGAACTGGCCGACGCGAAGATGGAAACCGCTTCGGCCAAACAGCTTGCTGAACAGGCACAAGAGGCGTTGGACCTCGCGCAGCGCGAAGAGGAATTCCGGCAACGTGATGTCGCTGATTCGTCCGGCAAAGATGCGGGTCTGCCGTTCGACGGAGTCTTCAAAAGACTGGAGCAAGCCAAAAATGCTCGCGAGGAAGCGAATCTCGCCAAACAGATTGCCGCATCGCTCCGCAAGGAAGTTGGATTGCTGCAAACTCGGCTGAACACCGTCCGCAAAGAGAGCGACGAGGTTCAAAAGAAGCTGTCGATGCAAGGCAGCTTGTCGGACGAACTGCGAGCCAACCTGTGGTCCGAACGTCAGCAGCTCACCGACGAAAGCCGCGACCTTTCCGACCAGATTCTCGCACGGCGCGAAGAGATGCTGATGGCCGAGGCAACCGCCAAGGCCAAGGAATCGCAAGCCGCGAACGAGGAGCGTGAACTCAGCCGCTGGTGGCAGTATGTGTTGCGGCTGGTCATCACCTTTGGGGCCGTCCTGCTGACGATGCTGGTGCTGCGATTCGTCGTCAATCGCCGAGTCAGCGATCCGCAGAGACGGTATTACATTAACAAAGTTCTGTCGTTGCTGACGGCGCTCGCCACCATCGTCGGCTTGGTCTTCGTCTTCGCGGACCAGTACCAAAACTTGCTGACGCTGCTCGGCCTGTCCGTCGCCGGACTGGCGATCGCACTGCAAGAAGTGATCGCTAGCATGGCGGCTTGGTTCTTCATCAAGGGAGCACGCGGCTATCGCAACGGCGATTGGGTGGACATCGGCGATTATCAAGGGGAGGTCGTGGACATCACCTTCACGCACACCACGCTGCAACAGTGTGTTCCGTTGTCCGATCACGCCACGATCAGCGGCAGTCTGACCGGCGGACTCGTCGTGCTGATGAACAATCAAGTCTTCAAACAGCCGTTGGTGAACTACACGCGCGGATACCCGTATGTCTGGTGCTCGATGGTCTACACCGTGACCTACGAAAGCGACTGGGAGAAGGCTCGCGACCTGTTGCACAACATCGCGCTCGACGAGCCAGAGGTCAAACAAACCGCCGCGCTCGCGTTCGCTCAAATTCAGCGGATGTCGTCGGAGTTGTCGATCCAATCCGATTCGACTGATCCGGTCGTCCGGACTTGGGCAGCGTCCAACGGCATCGACCTGACGCTCCGTTTTTTGATTCACCCACGCCGCCGACCGACGATCCAAGACCGTCTCAATACTCAGATTCTGCGAGCGATCCAGAAGTCTGGAGACATCGACTTCGCCTACAACACGATCCGAGCGATCCCAACTCCACCGAAGTGAATCCATTCGATGAGCGCGGAACGCGCGAGCGTTCGGTTCTTGACGATCTCGTTCTCATAACCGGACGCTAGTGTAGTGCTTCACGCAGATGGACTCTGATTGAGTGCGGCTTTGGCGCAGGGTCTATCGCCGGCTAATGGCTGGCAAGCCTCCGGATTGAACGAACGCATTCCTTGGATTGAAACCTACGACTACGATGGGCCTCGCTTGACGACGCGGTTGTCATTGGGATCGCATTCATCGCCGCTGCCGAGGGAATCTCCACACCATGCGTGCCAGCTTTGTCTGCCTGATCGCTTTGTTGACTTTCGCGCATTCTGCATCCACCGCTGAGAAGCCGAATGTCATTTTCATTCTCGCGGATGACCTCGGCTACGGAGACCTCGGCTGTTACGGGCAGAAGAAGATTCGGACGCCGAACCTGGATCGCATGGCGTCGGAGGGGATGCGGTTCGTGCAGTTCTATGCCGGGTCGACGGTGTGTGCTCCTTCGCGGAGCGTGTTGATGACCGGGCAGCATCTCGGCCACACGACCGTGCGTGGCAACGCGGGCAAGAACAATTTGGAGGCTCAGACGCTGCGCGAGGACGACGTCACGGTGGCCGAGGTCTTGAAGTCGGCGGGGTACTCGACGGGGTTGATTGGGAAGTGGGGGCTTGGTGAAGTCGATTCGGCCGGTCATCCGAATCGACAGGGGTTCGACGAGTATTTCGGATTTCTGAATCAGGCTCACGCTCACAATCACTATCCCGGCTTCTTGTGGCGGAACTCGGAACGGGTCGCTCTGTCGAACGTGGTGGCCGGGGCGACTCCAGACGGAGTCGATTTCGGAGACGGCTATTCGACCAAGCGAGTGCAATACGCTGGCGATTTGTTTGCGAGCGAAGCCGCGTCGTTCATTGAACGACACTCACGGGGCGAGCAGCCATTCTTCTTGTACTACGCGCTGACGGTGCCGCATGCGAACAACGAACGCTCGCGGGTACTGGGCGATGGCCAAGAGGTGCCAGACTACGGCCTGTATGCCGATCTCGATTGGTCGCCGCAGAATAGAGGTCAGGCGGCGATGATCACTCGCATGGACCGGCAGATCGGCGAGCTGTTCGCGCTGCTCAAGAAGCTGAACCTCGACGAGAAGACGATCGTGTTCTTCTCCAGCGACAACGGCCCGCACAAAGAAGGGGGCAACGACCCCGACTTCTTCGACGCCAACGGCCCGTTTACCGGATTGAAGCGTTCGCTGACCGACGGTGGCATCCGTGTGCCGTTCATCGTTCGCTGGCCGGGGAAGATCGAAGCGGGGACGGTCTCGAATCACGTCGGCTACTTCGGCGATGTGCTGCCGACGCTTGCAGAGCTTGCGGGGGCGAAATCGCCGGCCAAGCATGACGGACACAGCATCGTGCCAACGCTGCTCGGCCGCGATGGCGACCAGCGGCGGCACGAGTTTCTGTATTGGGAGTTTTACGAAGGAGGCGTCAGCCAAGCCGTGCTGATCGACGGACGCTGGAAGGCGATTCGCCACAAGAAACCGTCGAACCCCATTGAACTGTTCGACCAGCACAACGACGTCCCCGAGAAACAAAACGTCGCAGCCAGTCACCCGGAGCTTGTCGCGCGGGCCGCGGACCTGATGAAATCCGCCCACGTCGATAACGCTCACTGGAAGCTGCCGTAGGATGGCCGCCCTCGGCCGTCCTGTGCCTACAACAGTCTCACCGCAAGTCAGGACGGCCGAGGGCGGCCATCCTACACGGTCGATTCGTCGCTCAATCGAGAAGGAGTCCTTCGATGTCCGTCTTCAGATCGCGAATGCCGCTGTTGTTGATCGCCACCTTGTTGATGCTCATCGCTCGTGCCTCGTCGGCCGCCGAGCCGATCGTCGCTCGCTTCGACGAACCCAAACGACCGGAGAAGTGGGCCGTCAACTTCGGGCATTGGGAACCGAAGGACGGCGTCTTGGTCTGCCGGCAGTTGGACGAAGACAATCATCCTGCCGCGTCGCGTTGGCAGATTCCGCTCAAGGACGCGGTCATCAAGCTGCGGCTGAAGTTCGACGGGGCGACTGGGTTTCATCTTGGTTTTGATCCCGCGCCAGGCGAACTCAAGAAGCAGGGCCATCTGTACTCGCTGGTCGTGACACCGAACCAAGCGCAGATCAAGAAACACAAGGACAAGGCGGACGAGACGTCGAAAGATGCGACGCTGGCAACCGCGTCGCTCGATGCCAAGGCGGGCGAATGGCTCGACGTGGAGCTCCGCTCGGAAGGGGAGAAGGTCACGGCGACGGTCGGCAAGTCGGCCAAGCTGGAAGCGAGCGATCCGTCGTTCTCTGTCGCGAAGCCCACGGTCGTCTTTCGAGTCATGGGGGGTGACGTGCAGCTCGATGATGTGCAAGTGACCGTGCTCAAACAGGCGGTGATCAAGCCGGTCGAGAAGAAGGCCGCCAAAAAGGACTGAGCTGATGCAACGTATGTTCTCGATTTCGCTGCTGGTGCTGCTCGCGTGGGCGATGTCGCCGCTCCACGCCGCTGAGCCGGATGCGCTGAGGCTCGACTTCTTCGAGAAGAAAATTCGTCCCGTCCTGGTTGAGCATTGCTACGAGTGTCATTCTGCCGACGCCAAGAATTTGAAAGGTGGCCTGCGGCTCGACACTCGTGATGGAGTCCTTCGTGGCGGCGACACCGGAGCGGCCGTCGTCGCCGGAAAGCCAAACGAGGGACTGTTGCTCAAAGCGCTGCGCTACGAAGACTTCGAGATGCCTCCGTCCGGCCGGCTGCCGGACAAGGTGATTGCCGACTTCAAGAAGTGGATCGAACTGGGTGTGCCCGATCCGCGCGTCGAATCCGCTTCAGCGAACGTGCCGACGACATCCGGAAAGATCGACATCGAAGCCGGCAAAAAGTTCTGGTCTTTCCAATCACCGCAGCGACATCGGTCGCCCAGCGTCAAACAGCCGGGCTGGATCGCGACGCCGATCGACGGTTTTGTTTTGGCGAAGCTCGATGAAGCGGGCTTGTCGCCGAGTGCTGCCGCTGAGCGTCGCACATTGATTCGCCGCGCGAGTTTCGACTTGATCGGCTTGCCGCCGACTCCCGACGAGGTCGAGGCGTTTGTGTCCGACTCGTCACCCGATGCCTACGAACGACTCGTTGAGCGGTTGCTGGCGTCGCCGCATTACGGCGAACGCTGGGCACGCATGTGGCTCGACTTGATGCGGTTCGCCGAGGATCAAGCTCACATCGTCGGCAACGATCGGTCGCTCTGCTTTCCGAATGCGTACCTGTACCGCGATTGGGTGATTGGTGCGTTCAATTCTGACTTGCCGTTCGATCAGTTCGTGAAGATGCAACTCGCGGCGGATGCGATCGCGCCGGATGATGCGTCACAGCGGGCAGCACTGGGATTCATCGGCCTCGGCCCGAAGTACTACCGCCGCAACTCGCCCGAAGTCATGGCCGAAGAATGGGAGGACCGCGTCGATGTCGTTTCGCGCGGCCTGCTCGGTCTGACCGTCGCGTGTGCTCGCTGTCACGACCATAAATTCGACCCGATCGCGACCGAGGATTACTACGCCTTGGCCGGAGTCTTTGCCAGCACCGAGATGTTCAATCAGCCGCTGTCCGGAGCCGAGACGGATGAGAAGAGCGGCCAAGCCAAGAAGGTCGAGGCATCGCTGCACATCGTCCGCGACTCGAAGCCAACCGACCTCAACGTCCACATTCGCGGCGATGTGACTCGCAAAGGGGCGTTGGTCAACCGCCGATTCGTGTCCGTCCTCAGCGATGAAGAACCGCGTCGTTTTGAAACTGGCAGCGGCCGGCGCGAACTTGCCGAAGCCATCGCCGGTCGCCGCAATCCGCTGACCGCACGAGTCTTCGTCAACCGAGTTTGGTCGCTGCTGATCGGTCGCCCGCTGGTCGGTACGCCAAGCAACTTCGGAGCACTCGGCCAACGCCCGACGCATCCGGAACTGCTGGATGATCTCGCCGCGCGATTCATGGACTCAGGCTGGTCGATCAAAGGTTTGCATCGCGAAATTGTCTTGTCGTCAACCTATCGCCAATCGAGCGACGCTGACGGCGCAAAGGAAGCCGCTGATCCGAGCAACCTGCTACTGAGCCACATGAATCGTCGGCGGCTCGACATCGAACAGTGGCGCGACGCGGTGCTGCTCGTCGCTGGCCGATTGAGTCCGTCGCTCAACGGCCCGTCGATCGAACCGGAGAAACCCGACGAGACACGCCGCACGTTGTACTCCCGCATCAGCCGGCTGGAACTCAATCCACTGCTGGCTCGCTTCGACTTCCCCGACCCAAACGCTCACAGCGACCGCCGAGTGCTGACGACCACGCCGCTGCAAAAACTGTTCGTGCTTAACAGCCCGTTCATGCTTGCTCAGGCCGAGTCGCTCGTTGGTCGATTGATGGTCGAGGGTGCAACCACACCCGAACGCATCCACCGAGCCTATGCCTTGCTCTTCAGTCGCCCGCCGACCGAAGAAGAGCTGAACGTCGGAACGGTTTTTGTCGATGAACCTGCCAGCGACGCGACCGCTCGCTGGATTCAATACGCCCAAGCGTTGTTGGCCTCGAACGAGTTGTTGATGCTGGATTGATTTTGTGTATTGGCACGCAGGATGGGCCGCCCTCGGCCGTCCTGCATTTCGCGGTCAAAGGCGGACGGCCGAGGGCGGCCATCCTACGGAGCGACTCGATGTTTTCCCTTCCTCACTCTCGACGCGAAATGCTCCGCCGAGCCGGTGCCGGTTTCGGAATGCTCGGCTTGGCAGGAATGCTGGATTCCGCGCGAGCCGAATCGAAGACGACGGACAGTTCGAAGCGACCGCACTTCACGCCGAAGGCCAAGCGAGTCGTGTTCTTGTTCATGAACGGCGCGCCGTCGCACGTCGATACGTTTGATCCGAAGCCGGCTCTCAAGCAGCACGAGGGGCAGTCGCCCGATGGGAAGATCGAGAACGCGAAGCGAGCAGGCGGACTCATGCCGTCGCCGTTTCAATTCTGGCCGCGCGGCGACAGCGGCGTCGTGATGAGCGAGTTGTTTCCGAACCTCGGCAATGTTGCCGACGACCTGTGCGTGATTCGATCGATGCACACCGATGTGCCAAATCACGAGCCGGGTTTGCTGCTGATGCACTCCGGCCATCAACAGCCAGTACGACCGAGCTTGGGTTCGTGGGCGAGTTACGGTCTCGGCACGGAGAACAAAAACCTTCCGGCGTTCATCGCGCTCAGTCCGGGCCTGCCGGTCGTCGGGCCGCAGTTGTGGTCGAGTGCGTTTCTGCCGGGCGAGCATCAAGGGATGGCCGTCGATACGAATGACCTCGCCATCGACAAGCTGGTCGCGAACATCCGGCATCCGAAGCTGACTCGCGAGGAACAGCGTCGGCAGTTGGATTTGCTCGGCGCGCTCAACAAGCTGCATCGCGAGAAGCGGCCGTATGACGACGCGCTCGACACACACATTCGTGCGTTCGAGACCGCGTTCCAGATGCAGGCCGAGGCGGCGACCGTGTTCGATCTCAGCCGCGAGCCGAAGCACGTCCGCGAGGCGTACGGCGATTCGGTCTTCGCGAACAGTTGCCTGCTGGCTCGGCGGTTATTGGAGCACGATGTTCGGTTCGTACAGGTTTACTACGTCACGAAGAACGGCAAGCAGCCGTGGGATACGCATTCGGACAACGACAACGGACACCGCCGACTGTGTGCCGATAGCGACCGCGCGACCGCCGCGCTCATCAACGATTTGAAGTCGCGCGGGATGCTCGACGATACGCTGATCGTCTGGGGGGGCGAGTTCGGCCGCACGCCGTACGCTCAAGAAGCCAAGAACGGCAAACCCGGCCGCGATCATCACAATACCGGCTTCTCGATGTTTCTGGCCGGCGGCGGTGTGAAAGGGGGCTTGATGTACGGCGCGACCGACGAACACGGGATGCACGCCGTCGAAAACCGAGTCCACGTCCACGACCTGCACGCGACGATTCTGCACCTCATGGGCATCGACCACGAAAAGCTGACCTACCACTACTCCGGCCGAGATTACCGCCTGACCGACGTGCATGGCCGGGTCGTCCGGGACATTCTGGCCTAAACTTGCCGATTCGGGGGTGGCTCCATAGACTCCGCCCCCTCGCTTTCCGGCCGGGGTGGCCGAGCGGTTGTTTTTCCGTCCTATGTGAAGGTCTCAGGCGTCGCCATGAAAGAGGGCATCCATCCCAAGTATCAGGAAGTCACGATCCACTGTAGCTGTGGCTCGGAGATTAAGACTCGCAGCACGGCGTCGAAGCTGCACGTCGATATTTGCTCGCAGTGCCATCCGTTCTTCACGGGTCAGATGAAGTTCGTGGACAGCGCCGGCCGCGTCGAGAAGTTCGCCAAGAAGTACAACTGGAAGGTCAAGGGAGCGTAGCTGCCGTCAGACGCACCGGCAGGGCGTGTCTGGCAGCGACAGAATTTGGTTGGCTGCACACATTCGGGAGGGTGAAGCTCCCGCTGAGCCGTTGCCGTGGTGACACGACAGCTCAGCGGGAGTCTCACCCTCTCGGTTTTTTGGTCTCGATTCCAAATCCAATTCTTGGGACGCTCACCGCCATGTACCCCAGTCTGCAATCCAAACTGCAACGCTTCGAGGAAATCGAGCGGCTGCTGCAAGACCCGGCCGTGCTCGCAGACGTAGACCGGATGCTCGCCTTGCAGCGCGAGCACGGTGGCCTGCGCAAAGTGGCCAACCAAATCGCCGAATTCAATCGGCTGGAACAAGAAGTCGCCGACATCAAGCAGTTGATCTACGAAGATTCCGATCACGAGGCTCGCGACTACGCCAAGGCCGAACTCGCCGAAGTCGAACCGAAGTTCGAGGCGCTCCGCTTCGAAATCGAAGACGTGCTGACGGCCGGTGACTCGATGACGCGCGGCTCGTGCATCGTCGAAGTCCGAGCAGGCACCGGCGGCGAAGAGGCGGCGTTGTTCGCTCGGAGTCTCCTCGAAATGTATACGCGATTCATCGCGACGCGCGGCTGGAAGATGGAGTTGCTCGATCTGACCGATGCCGAAATGGGGGGCATCAAAGAGGCCACGTTCTCGGTCAGCGGCGAAGGCTGCTTCCACCAGTTGCAGTTCGAGAGCGGCGGCCATCGCGTGCAGCGCGTGCCGGAGACGGAGGCTCAAGGCCGAGTCCACACCAGCGCAGCGACCGTCGCCGTGCTGCCCGAAGTCGAAGACGTTGAAGTCGAACTCCGTCCGGAAGACATCGAAATGGACACGATGCGCGCCGGCGGTCCCGGCGGCCAGAAGGTCAACAAAACCGAAAGTGCGGTGCGGCTGACACACACGCCGACGGGCATTGTGGTGAAGTGCCAGGACGAAAAGAGCCAGCACAAAAATCGCGCGACGGCGATGCGGTTGCTCCGCAGCAAGATCTTCGAACAGCAGCAGAAAAAGGCGCATTCGGATCGAGCCAATCAACGTCGAACTCTGATCGGCTCCGGAGACCGCAGCGAACGCATCCGGACGTACAACTTTCCTCAGA
>CAZILR010000137.1:0-10045 GCA_964539995.1 uncultured Planctomyces sp. | reverse complement strand
GAGCCGCCGCCAGCTTTCGCAGTTCGGCATACACCAACGGCAGCAACTCCGAGGCGGAGCCGACCTCGCCTCGATCCAACCGCGACAGCAGTTGCGTCACTTCGCCCATCGGCCTGATGCTCCGTTCGTGAGGAATGCGAGCTGACAGTAATGGCCGAGCCGGAGTCACGCCAAGAGCCGTTTGGTACCCGCTTCAAACCGTAGGGTGGGTCGAGTCATCGAGACCCACCAACAACGCCTCATTACCGCAAGACCACAGAGTTCAGATGGTGGGTCTCGATGACTCGCCCCACCCTACGGGCCAGACCGACGTCGCTCAGAATTCCCAAAAATTCTGGCCCGGTTTGGTTCGGGAATGCGCATTGAGGTCTAGCGGACTTCTGCGGCTCGGACGCCAGTCCTCCGAGTGTGTCGGTTGTGCGAGGTTGTGGCGAATTCTCACGGCTCACAGAGCCGTGGCACTAAGGGTTTGGGATTTTCTTGGAAGACGTCTGTCGTGAAATGCGTCGCCGTGTGGTCGGTCTGTCGGGATTTCGATGGGGGTGGCACGCAACCAGCCTCAGCAGTTTCTGAGTCCCGTGAGGGACGGATCGAGAATAGCCCAGCACGTCCGTGCTGGGTTTCGTGGTGAGGTTCTTCAAAAGTCCCGTGAGGGACGACAGAAATCGAGGCTGGTCTGCCGTCCCTGACGGGACAACAACAGAATCGGAGATTTGTTAGCCGAACGGCAAGATAACCGTAGTGACGGCCTTTCTTGGCCGTCATCGAAACTTCGACGGCCAAGAAAGGCCGTCGCTACACCAGACGGCTGACGGGACAACAACAAAAGCGCTCAGGTCGAATCAAGAATCCCAAAGGAAATCGATTCATGGTGTTTTCCAACTGGTTGAGCTGGATGAAGACTCGGACGGCGCGAGCGGGGCGGCGGGGGCGGTTCGTCGTTCCGGCTTGAGGGGGTGGCGTGCTCATCGGGCAGGTCGAGCAGGGAGACCAACCGCAAGACTTCCGCAGTCTCAAAGACTTCGGAAGTCTGTCCATCACGGACCGCCTGAAGGGGGAACGACGAACGGGGAGCGGTTTCTCTCGGCGTTCGTCGCTGCACTCTCGACGCTCCTTGGTCAGCACTCGATTCGCTGAGGCGGAGGTGTTGGAGGATCGGGCGTTGCTGGCGGCGTTTAGCGTGAGTGGTTCGACGTTGCAGCTCGATCTGGCGGCCAGTGAGACCGTCGCGATCACTTCGGCGGGGAGCACTTATGCCTTCGCGCTCACCGGCGGGACGTGGAGCGGGACGGACGGCGCGGGGGCCACGGGCAATGGCCTCGCCACGCTCACCGCCACGGCGGCGGCGTTGAGCGAAGTCAAAGTCGATGACTCCGGCGCGAGCACCGCGGTGACGTTCAATACCAGCGGGGCCAACCCCTACACGTCCAGCATCATCGTCACGCTCGATGACGCGGCGGCGGGTGCGATCACCTTCAATGGCGCGACACCCTTCACCGGCAGCGCGGCGTTGAGCGCCAGCACCACCAAAAACATGACTGTCAGTTCCGGCGCGATTGTGTCCGTGGAGAACGGCGATCTCACGTTCTCGGCCAATCAGCAGGCCAGTCCGACGAACGGTTCGTTCTCGGGCTTGCAGTTGAACGGCACGATCACCACCGGCGGCAGCGGGGACATCTCGCTCTTCGGGAAAGGGGGAACTAGCAGCATCAACATTGGCATTGCGATGAGTGGCGGGACGGTGTCATCCACGGCAATCGGGGCAGCGGCGGGAACGGTCACGCTGGTAGGCATGAGCCGTGGCTCCTCAATTTCCTTTGCCATCGAAGCGAAGAGCACCTCCACCGTCAGTTCGGTCTCGGGCAACATCTCCATCACTGGCACGAACAATTCCAGCGGTGGGAACAATGCAGGCGTCTATTTCCAGTCCGGTTCCGCTGTCCGTTCGACTGGCGAGGGGGCCAATGCTGCCAACATCAGCATCACTGGTACCGGCCAAACTGGCAGTGGAACGGACATTAACGAAGGAGTCACGTTCCGAGGCAGCGGCATCTTCACCGTGGATGGAGATGTCACTCTCATTGGAACGGCACGCACGACGTCCACTGAGGGGGACGGGATTTCAATCACCAGTCCTTCCATTGTACGCTCATCCGGAGATGGCAACATCAGCTTGACAGGCACAGGCTCGCCGAGCGGACCGACGGCCTCTGGAGTCCTGGTCTCGTCGGTCACCATTGAATCGCTGGGAACGGGTGCGATCACCGTAACCGGCACCGGAACAACTGCGTCGGGCATCACCCTCACCGGTGGGACCATCGGGTCCAGTTTCTACGCGGCGCCGGTCCAGTTGGTCGCCGATACCATTTCGCTGGATGCCACCTCGAACCTGCTCACCAACGCCCAAGGCAGCATCACGATCGTGCCGCGCACGGCCAGTCGCGCCATTGATCTGGGTGGTCCCGACAACGCCAGCACGCTCGGTCTCACGGCTGCCGAACTCGCCCGCGTGCAAACGGGAAACCTCAACATCGGTGACGCCAACACTGCGAGTATCAACGTCAGCGCGAACATCACGCTGCCGGCGACGACTGTGGTCAATCTCGTGGCGTCCTCGATCTCGCTTTCCGGCAACACCATTTCCGCCGGCTCCGTGCTGCAAACGATCGCCGGACAATCCGACATCGCCATCCAGCAGCGCAACACAATCATCCCCAACGGTGGCAGTTTTGATTTTGGCAGGGTCGTCGTTGGTGGCTCCGTGGACATCGTCTTCACGGTGAACAACCCTGGATTTGCGGATCTCACCGGTCTGGGCATCACGCTGACTGGTGCGGATAAGGATGATTTCCTCGTGAGCGCCAATCCCAGCACGCCGGTCGTCTCCGGTGGCAGCACGACATTCACCGTCCGCTTCACACCGACGACTTCCGGCTTCAAGAACGCTGCGCTGCAGATCACCAGCAACGACCCCGACGAAAGCTCGCTCACCACTTCGCTCTCCGCGATCGGTGCCGCTGGCGAGATCTCTGGCGTCAAGACGGTTGGGCCGACCGGTGATTTCGCCTCCATCAGAGAGATCCAAACCAAGGTGCTTGCCGGCGCAGTTGTGTTGGAACTCCAGCCCACCTACGTCAGCAGCGTGGAGACCTTCCCCCTGGCCCTCGGCAATCTCGGCACCTCGGCGACCAACACGCTGACCATTCGGCCGCAAGCCGGGGCGACAAATCTTGCCATCTCCAGCGCGAGCGACACCGCCACCGTGGACTTGAATGGGGCGCAGTTCGTCACCTTCGACGGCCGGCCCGGCGGCGTGGGGACGGACTCACAATTGACGATTGAAAACACCAGCACTTCCGGAGTGGCGCTACGCTTCATCAACGAGGCGAGTCACAACACCGTCCAATACACGACGCTCAAGGGCGTGAACACCAGCGACACCAGCGGCGTCGTCGTCTTCGGCACCACCACAGGCTCGAACGGCAACGACGATAACACGATCGACCACAGCAACGTCCGGGACGGTGCGTCGACACCGACCAACGGCGTTTACTCTGCGGGTTCGGCCGGCACCACGGCGCAGAACAACAGCGGCAATACCGTTTCCAACTCGAACATCTTCAACTTCTATGCCACGACGTCAGTCGATCCGTCGGGCGTGCGGCTCGACGGCGGCAACACAGATTGGACGATCACGGGCAACAGCTTCTATCAGACCGCCAGCCGCGCCACCGTGGGAGCATCGAGGATCGTTCGGGCGGTTTGGGTCAACAACGCCTCCGGCAACAACTTCACGGTGACCAACAACTTCATCGGCGGCACTGAGCCGGGCGCGGGCGGCTCAGCCTGGACGACGACCGACAGCGGCTCTGCTGCGTCTCATTATCGCTTTGCCGGCATTCAGCTCGCCGTCGGCACGGTGACGCCTAGCAGCGTGCAGGGCAATACGGTCAAGAACTTCCTCTGGCAGACGAAGAGCAATATCTCCGCCGCGCCAGGCAATTGGTCCGGGATCTACGTGTCAGCAGGTTCGGCGAACATCGGCACGGAGGCGGGCAATACGATCGGCAGCGGCACCGGCTCCGGCTCCGTAACGGTGATCAACTCGATCAGCCTCGGCGGGATGTTTGGCATCGTGGCGCAAGGGCTCGGCACACGAGTCATCTCCAACAACACCATCGGCTCGATTACGACCAACGGCACGAATCCCTTAAATGGCGTATCGATCACGGGCATTTCGGCTGCTACTGGAACGAACACAATTTCCAACAACATCATCGGCAGCACCACCACCGCCAATAGCATCAATGCCGCCTCTTCCTACAACACAAGCTCATCCGGACAGGCAGTCACCGGCATTCTGGCCGGCAACGCGACCATCACGAACAACACCGTCGCCAATCTCAACAACAACTACGCCAACACCAACACCGGCGGACAGATTCGCGGGATTTCCACACAAGGCGTCGCGAACACCATTACCGGCAACACCGTCCGCAACCTTTCGACGACCAGCCTGAACCCGGAAACGGCTGTGGGCCCCACGACTGGGCCATCGGTGTTGGGAATCTCGAGCTCGGGAACGGTTTCGCAAAACGTCGTGCATTCGCTCTCCAACACGGCGGCCTCGGCGGCGGTTTCGGTGACGGGAATTTACAGCGGGTCCACTGGGACCATTGCCGGCAATCTGATTCACAGCCTCGCGATCTCATCCAGCAGCGCGTCATCTGTGATGACTGGAATGCAATTCGCCAACGGCACGATCACGGTGCAAAACAACGTGGTGCGTGTCGGCCTCAAGGCGGACGGCACCAGCACAGCGGGCGCGTCCACCGTGCGCGGCATCTATGACAACAGCACGACGGCGGGCCGGAACTTCTACCACAACTCCGTCTATGTCGGCGGCACGCAGACTTCGGGCGCGTCCAACACCTTCGCCTTTACCAGCACCGGCGCGACGAACACACGCGACTACCGCAACAACATCTTCGTCAACGCTCGCACGAATGGCAGCGGCACTGGCAAGCACTACGCCGTGAACTACGGCGGCACCACCGTGAACCCGACGGGCCTGACCGCCAGCAACAACCTCTTTTTCGTGAGCGGCACCGGCGGCGTGCTCGGACTCTACAACAGCGCCGACGCCACCACCCTCGCCGCGTGGCAGGCCGCGACCGGGCAGGACGCGAACAGCCTCAACACCGACCCGCTCTTTGTGCTCCCCACCGGCACCGCCGCGACCGTGGACTTGCACCTGCAAACCACCAGCCCCGCCCTCGGAGCCGGACTGGCTCTGGCCGCCGTCACCAACGACTTCGACGGCGACCTCCGACCGCTCACCACACCCGACATCGGAGCGGATGAATTCGGCGTGTCGAACGCCGCGCCCGTGTTCACGTCGTCCGCCACGCCGTCGGTCTCGGAGAACACCCTGGACGTCGTCGCTCTGACCGCCACCGACGCCGATCTGGACACCGTCACGTTCTCGATCACCGGCGGAGTGGACTCGGACAAATTCGAGATCGTCGAGGTCAGCGGCTCCCCCGTGCTGAAGTTCAAAACCGCGAACACACCGAACTTCGAGCAACCCGGCTCGGCCGCTGGCTCGAACACGTTTCTGGTGACCGTCACCGCCAACGACGGCCAAGGCAACACCCCCTCGCAAAACCTCACCGTGACCGTCACCAACACCAACGAGCCACCGACGATCGACTCCGGAGCCGGCAGCGTCAACGTGCCCGAGAACTCCACCGCCGTCACGACGATCTCCGCCTCCGATCCCGACGCCTCGACCACGCTGACCTACAGCCTCTCCGGCACCGACGCGACCAAGTTCGACATCAGCCACAGCGGAGTCATCACGTTCCAGAACGCTCCGAACTTTGAAGTCGATCCGACCACCTACACCTTCGACGTCACCGTCAGCGACGGCTTGCTGTCCGACACCAAGACCGTCAACGTGACCGTGACCAACGTGAACGAGCAACCAACGATCGACTCCGGAGCCGGCAGCTTCAACGTGCCCGAGAACTCCACCGCCGTCACGACGATCCTGGCCTCCGACCCCGATGCCTCGACCACGCTGCTCTACAGCCTCTCCGGAACCGATGCCGGCAAGTTCGACGTCAGCAGCAGCGGCGTCATCACGTTCAAGAACGCTCCGAACTTCGAGGAAGATGCGACCAGCTACACGTTCGACGTCACCGCCAGCGACGGCGAACTCTCCGACACCGCGACCGTGAACGTGACGGTCACCAACGCCAACGACGCTCCGATCATCGAGGTCAACGGAGTCTCCCGTCAGCAAGGCTCGCCGGCGTCTGGTTCCACGATCGCATTCGTGTACGACGAGGACGGCGGAGACGGCGACATCACCGTCACCGTGACGAGCGCGAATCCCTCCAACGGCGTCACCATTTCCAACATCGTCAACACGAATGGCCTTATCACCGCCGATGTCATCGCTGACAGCACGGCGACGGACGCCAGCTTCACGCTCCAGGCCAGCGACGGGAGTTTGATCTCCACGACGACGTTGAATGTCACCGTGACGGCCAACACTCCGCCGACACTGGGCTACGAGCCGCGAGCGTTCCTCAACAAAACCGTCCTCGACGGCTTGAGCGGCGACAAGGTCAATGCCGTGGTCGTTGTGGGCAACACGATTTATGTCGGAACCGGTTCCTCCAGCACCAACGGCGGACTCTCGATCTCGACCGACGGCGGCGCGACCTTCGTCAACCGCACGACCGCCGACGGCTTGGGAGCGAACACCGTCATTGACATCTCCGTCAACGGCAGCACGGTCGTGGTCGCGCACCGTTTTACGTCAGTCTTTGGTTACTCGATCTCGACCGACGGCGGCGCGACCTTCACCTACATCGAGGGTGGCAGCTTCTTCTACTCCATCGCCGAGTCGAACGGCACGATCTACGGCGGCTCGAACGGCGTCGGCCTCAAGATCACGTCGGACGGCGGCAACAGCTTTGTCACTCGGACCACCGCCGACGGACTGGGGAACGGCGTCGTCCGCGATCTCCTTGTGATGGGCAATACGGTCTATGCCGCCACGGCCGGCGGGCTGTCGATCTCGACCGATGGCGGCACCACCTTCGTCAACCGCACGACCGCCGATGGGCTGGGCAACAATTTTGTCGAGGGCGTTTTCGTCGTGGGCAACACGGTCTATGCCGCGACGTTCGGTGGACTTTCGACCTCGACCGACGGCGGCGTGACCTTCACCAACAAGACCACTGCCGACGGGCTGGGTGACAATTGGGTTCACAAAGTGTTCGCCGTGGGCAGCTCGGTTTATGCCGCGACCAACGCCGGACTTTCGATCTCGACCGATGGCGGCGCGACGTTCACCAACACCACGACGGCCGACGGGCTGGGCAACAACATCGTCAACGCCGTGGCCGCGTCGAACGGCGTCATCTTCGCCGGTACGAACAGCGGCTTTTCGTTTGGAGGCGGTCTTGATCCAACCGACCCGACAGTTACTCGCGGAGACTCAGTGACGGTCAATCCGTCGAGCGGTCCGGTCGACAACGGCACGGTGACCAACATCGAGGTTCACTCCGCCGGAACGTACACGGGAACGATCTCGGTGAATCCCGCCACCGGAGCGGTGTCCCTCAGCGACGCCGGTCCCATCGGCACTCACACGATCACGATCCGCGCCACCGACAACAGCGGAGCAACCACCGACGCCACGATCACGCTGACGGTCACGAACGCACCACCCACTGTGGCCAATCCGATTCCCAATCAGACCGCGACCGAGGATGCGTTGTTTTCGTTCGCGTTCACGACCGACACCTTCGCCGATGTCGGCGACTCGCTGACGTACACGGCCAGCGACGTACCAAGCTGGCTGAGCTTCGACGCGGCGACGCGCACGTTCTCCGGCACGCCGACGAACGACGACGTCGGCAGCGTGGACATCACCGTCACCGCCAAGGATTCCGAGAACGCCGAGGTCAGCGACACGTTCACTCTGACCGTTGCCAACACGAACGACGCGCCGACGCTCGCCCACACCATCGCCGATCAATTGGCGACGGAAGGGACGGCCTTCTCGTTCACGTTCGCAACGAACACGTTCGCAGACGTCGATGCCGGTGACTCGTTGACGTACTCGACCAGCAGCTTGCCAAGCTGGTTGCACTTCAACGCCGCGACACGCACGTTCTCCGGCACGCCGACGAGCGCCCACGTCGGCATCGTGTCGGTCGATGTCATCGCAACGGACACCAGCGATGCCAGCGTCACCGAGACATTCGACCTCGCCGTGATCGGCACGCAGGTGGTCGTCACGCCGACCACGGTCACGATCACCGACATCGGTGGTCCGAGCGACGACGCGGTCGGCATCACGATCGACGGCGACAGCCTCGTCATCACTCTTGAAGGTGCGACCACCGAGATTCCGCTGGCCGGCCTGACCGACTTGGTCATCAACGGCAGCGGCGGTGACGACACGCTGAACCTCGATCTCGGCGGCGGCCCGCTGCCGTTCAACATCGTCTTCAATGGCGGCAACGGCGGCTTCGACACGCTCAACGTCATCGGCTTCGACGACTCTGGCGAGTTCACCGCGTACACCGCCAGCTACTCGAACCGTAACGACGGCAACATCGAGTTCCGCAATGGCGCGAGCGTCGTTTCGACGTTGACGTACACCGGCCTCGAACCGATCACCATCGACGGCACGCCCACCGAAATCATCTTCAACCTGCCGAGCACTAACGACACGGACGTCCGGTTGCTCGACATCGACGGAGCCGACGGCTTCATGCGATTGACCGGCAGCACGTTCGAGACGACCGACTTCTCGATCGCCGCCGCGACGTCGATCACGATCAATGCGAACGCGGGTAACGACCGAGTCACGATTCAGAGCGTCGATGCCGGCTACTCCGGCCAACTGATCGTCAACGGCGGAGCAGGCAACGATGTGCTCAACGCCAGCGGTTCCACGATCGCGACGATGCTGCGCGGCGACGCCGGCAACGACACGCTCACCGGCAGCGCGAACGATGACACGCTCACCGGGGGAGCCGGCAACGATTCGCTCAACGGCGGTGCCGGCACCGACACGGTCGCCGAGACCGCCTCGCAACTGAAGCTCACCAACACGCAACTCGTCGGCAACGGCAACGACAAACTGACGAGCATCGAACGAGCGATCCTCACCGGCACCGCGACCAGCAACGTGCTGGATGCGTCGGCGTTCACGCTCGGCAACGTCACGCTGTCGGGCGGCGACGGCAACGACACGCTGCTCGGCAGTGCGTTCACCGGCGCGACGGACGACGATGATTTCAACGACTCGCTCGACGGCGGCGCGGGCAACGATGTCGTCCGGCAGTCCTCGTCCACGAATCAAACGCTCTCGGCCGGCCCGACTCCTGGCACCACGATCGCCACCGGCGCAGGGAGCGACTTGTGGACGTCGATCGAAGGGGCGCACTTCATCGGCAGCGGCAATACGGCCACGACGCTCGACGCCTCCCCGTTCTTCGGCGGAGTGACGCTCGAAGGGGGAGCGGGCCACGACACGCTGATCGGCGGCCACGGCAACAACCTCCTCAACGGCAACGCGGGGAACGACTCACTGACCGGCGGCGACACGGCCGACACGCTGTACGGCGGAGCGGGCCACGACAGGCTCGACGGTCGCGGCGGCAGCGACCTGCTCAAAGGCCAAGCCGGCAACGACACCATTCGCGGTGGCAATGGCGACGACCGAATCTACGGCGAAGCAGGTTTGGATCTCATCCTCGGTGGACTCGGCCAAGACCTGATCGACGGAGGCAGCGAAAGCGACGTGATCGACGGCGAAGCCGGCCACGACACCATCACCGGCGGCACCGGCAACGACGCCATCCGCGGTGGCGACGGCGACGACCAACTCAACGGAAACGCCGGCAACGACACGCTCATCGGTAGCTCTGGTGCCGATGTGCTACGCGGCGGCACCGGCAGTGACCGACTCTCCGGAGGTCTTGGCAACGATCGCTTCGAGGCCAACGGCGCTCGG
>CAZILR010000136.1:0-10046 GCA_964539995.1 uncultured Planctomyces sp. | reverse complement strand
CGACAACGGGCAATGTTGCGGCGGCAGATTCCAAATCTCGCGCACGACGTTTGAGTTCGACTGACAGCCGGCGAAGGGAGTCGTTGTCAAACGGCCACGGGGGCCACGGCAACCCGGTTCGCTCTTCGTATTCTTGTCTGGCCTTTCGTTGCTGCGTTCGTCCGACTCGCAACAGGACGTCCTCGTCTCCGTCCAAGCCTTCAAACGTCTCTGGGCCGGGATGCGCGTCTCGAAATGCGTTCTCTTGAGTCCATGCGCGTCGTTGTCGGCAAAGGTCGCGAACTTCCTTGGCGACGGTGAGTGTTGCTGCGAACCACTTCCGAGGGTTGTCGTCTATCCCCGAACCGACGACGTCTGCCAAACCTGATTCGATCGAAGTCAGGCAACTGCACAGCGCGTCATTCAGCGCGGCGAACGGCTTCTCGGCATCTTCGATGGTTCGGTATCGAACCTCAAAAAACTTCGCGGCTTCAACGATCGCGGTCAAACGATTTGCGAACTCTTGGGCCGCGACACGAGCGTCCGTCGCCTTCAACGGGGCCGACATGACCAGTCCTTTCGAGAATTGGGCCGGTCACAAGCGAGACGTGGCAAAGGACTGGCAACCACACACTCGCTTGGACCGCTTCGGTCGTCACGGTTTGCAACCCGCAACGGCAACCCAAGGTGGAAGTGTCCCACGATGCGCGGTCATCGACAACGAACCGCCACGGTCTCGCCGATCAAATCGGCTTGGTCAATCAAACTGGAACACTGCGTCCCAGTTTGTTGAACGGTCTCGACCGGCAAGCGATCGGCGGGGGAGGTCGTTTTTTGAGGGGCCGCGAAACCGTAGACCGCACCGCCGCGTCCGGGGTTCCTTGTCGAAATTCACCCCCTGAGTTTGTTACCTGTTCACCATCCACGAATGGGCCGCTTTCGGTTGCCGTAGGTACTACTTTCGATCGAATTCCGTCACGTCCATAGGGAGCAACCACGGGGTGAGACAAACTTTCTTTCCCTCCCGCTCGATGCTCCGAACGCCATTGCCGAACGAACCGAGCGAATAAATAAATTGTCTCTGGTTGTCGTGGTTGTTCCCCAAGACCAGCCGGGCAGAAACCGTTCGGGAGAACCTACCCGATGCCCAGCCGCGCCACCGATCGGCTCGCCCGCGTCGCGTTCACAACTCGCCGACAGCCGGCCGAGCCGCAACACCTCACCGACAGAACCCGCGCCGCCGTTGACGAAACCTCGCGGTTGCTGAGCGTCCCCGCGTTGCGTCAATGTCGATGCCGACGCTGCGACTTACTCGCGCCAACACCCAAGGTAAGTCCCGCGAGATGCAAAACCTTCGATTCACCGAAGAAAAACACAAACTGCGCGCTCGACTTACTTACTTACCCTGATTTTCAAATCGGCTTGGGACAAAAATGTTGCCATCATCGTGCATCGCACCGCGCCGTCCCCCGTCCCAAAGAACCTAGTGCCCCTGTCACCTTCGGCGGTTCCCCTCCCCACCCGCGCCGGCCGAGTCCACAATCGCCAGCATCGCCGCGTGAAGCGGTTGAGGCAGTGCCGGCCAAGCTCGAATCACTCGCCGCAAGTCACCGTCGAACGACAACACATCCGAGAGCAACGGATCGGCTTCATTCTCATCCGTTGTCACCGCCAGGGGGCCAATTCGGGGGCCAATGAATTGCCCCTGTTCATCAAACGACTGACACGCCAAACCGTTATGGCCATCGTGAGCGGGATTCAAAATCCCGTATCCTTCACTGGGTGTGTGGGTTCGACTCCCACCTTCGGCACTCTTCGCAGACGTTCTCACTCGCTCGCAACCATGCTCAGAACCCCGCATTTCGCGGGGTTTTTGCGTTTTGATCGGCGGCGGTTTCGCGTCAGCATCGTGGCTCGGAAAATTCTCATCCGTTGTCAGGGGTTTCTTTCGATTCTCAGATTTTTGGGCCAGTAGTTGCTCCAGTGAAATCGTCTGTTCCGGTTGCCGTCATCGTCGCACGTTCTTGGTAAGACGTGCGGTGTGGCAACCCGATCAGCCGTTGTACCATCAGCGCGGGTCCGATCGTCCGCACGATCACCCAGATCGCAGCAAGCTCACGAAGCGGTCGCCATTGAATGAGTATTTTACGGTTGTTGCAGTCGTATTTCGTGCGGCCTCGCGATAGTCGGCGGATTTCAGGAAAGCCACGCGAATATCGACGACCGTGAAACGACGCTCCGATTCAGAAAACACGACAGCCAAATGCAACCCAGCGTGGGGGTGGTGGCAATCTACGCGGATGGTGTCACGGCAAGTCTTGATCTCCAGACCGTCGGGAACACGGACAGGACGACGATCCGCGCCTTTCAGAGCCGCACCGAATTCTTTGTCGCCTCCACTATGTCGCTGAAAAGCTGCCAAGCCTGAATAATCCGCCGACTGAAGAAAGAGATCGGGATAGTCGCTTCGGCCGTTGCTTTGAAAATCCAGATTCTGCTTGATCAAGAAGAGCGTCACAACCTTACTGACCACCTCACCTGTCAGCGACTCTCGTAGCACATCATCCAGTTTCAATTGACGATCGAACTCCGCCTTCACTTGCTCAGGCAACTTCGATTGGTTGCGAACTTGATTCCAAAGTTCTCGAAGATTCACTGGCGCGTTCAAGACTTCCTCGACGTAACTTTTCAGTCCAGGTGCCGCATTCGCTAGCAACGGAATCAATTTGGCAGAAGACGCGCGTGACCGATCAGCCCAATTCATCTCACGAGGCTGATAATGAGCCAGTTCGGACTCAGCGTCTCGAATTTGCTGGTTGATGAAGGCGAGAACCGATTGAGCCATCAACGGTTCTCCTTCTTTGGCGATTGTCTTCGACGGGCCACGCCTCCATCTTGCGGCGAGCCTTTGAATAATTCTGCGAGGCTGACTTGAAGCGTGGCCGCGACCAGTTCAATGTTCTCCAGACTGATGTTGCGTTCGCCTCGCTCGACACCGCCGATGTAGCTGCGATCGAGGCCCACTCGGAATGCAAAATCTTCCTGGCTCCACCCGCGATCTTTTCGAAGCTGGCGTACTCGATTGCCGAAGAAGGTTTTGATGTTGCTTTCGGACATAGCGACAGCATTGTGCTGCTGGACGACAATGCGTCCACGGACTTAAAGTCCCGGACAGGGACCGCCGTGTTAGCGAAATCAATATGGAGTGAGACGATGTCAGTCGCTTTGCGAACCCAGCACGCTGAACGCGACGACCGACCGGAGATGACGAAGTCATTTTGCGAATTCTTCGCGGGAATTGGTTTGGTGCGAGAAGGTCTGTCGGGTTCCGGTTGGCGATGTCAGTACGCCAACGACATCAATCCGAAGAAGCGTGAACTGTACGAGCTTCGTTTCAACCGCGACGACCACTTTCATCTCGGCGACATTTGGCAGACGGATGAGGTCGTGGGGCGGATTGACGAGCAGCCGTTTCTGGCGACGGCATCTTTTCCCTGCATCGACATGTCGCTGGCTGGACATTGGCGAGGATTCTCCGGCGACCATTCCTCAACCTTCTTCGGATTTATTCGCGTTCTCGACGCTCTTGAAGAGCGACGCCCTCCGGTCGTCATGTTGGAGAATGTCGCTGGCTTTTTGACTTCCAAAGGGGGATCAGACTTTGAGTCCGCCGTTCGTACGCTTGCGGAGCGTGGCTATTGGATCGATACGTTTCTGCTCGATGCGAAGTCGTTTCTTCCACAAAGTCGGCCGCGTGTTTTTGTGATCGGCGTTGACGAAAGTCTCGAAGCGCCGTTTCTTCACCGCGAATCTGCGAGCGACTGGCTCGGAAGTCGTTGGCAACAAGTGATTGAGACAGCGGACGAGTCGCTGCGGCCAGCACGACTGGTGAAGCTCATGAACTCGATTGAACTTCCGACGGGGTGGGCGGCCTTTGATCTCCCGGCTCCCGTGATGGAATCCCCAGACCTCTCGCTCTTGATTGACCTGGATGACCAACAGGAGTGGTGGGATTTGGCCGCAGTTGAAAAGCACCATAACATGATGAACGACAGACATCGCGAGCTTGTGGATCGATTGATCTCGGAAGGTGAAACGCATGTGGGGACCATCTTCCGACGAAAGCGGAACGGCAAGACGCGAGCGGAAGTCCGAATGGATGGCATTGCTGGATGTCTGCGGACTCCGAAGGGCGGAAGCGCCAAGCAAATTGTCATTGTGATTGCACAGGGGAAACTCAAAATGCGGTGGATGTCCGCACGCGAGTACGCTCGGCTGCAAGGCGCTGCGGATTTTCCATTGGTGGCGAATAACATCCAAAACCTCTTAGGGTTTGGCGATGCGGTCTGTGTGCCGGTTATTCGCTGGATCGATTCTCACATTTTGTCTCCGTTGTTCGAACAAAGTTCATCGGCAGTCGGACAAAGCCTCATAACTTCCTGATGCTGTTGAGAAGCAGGCAGCAACGCAGTCGCCGAGTGCGAAGCAGATCGAGGCGGTGGCGAAGGCGGGTCGTGAGGTGCGTCGCGTGCGTGCCGAGGCGCTCGCGAAGATCACCGGCGGCTTGCGCGCGGTGTATCGCACACTGGAGTTGCCCGGCGCGAATCCCTTGAAAGACGCTCACGCCGCGCTCGACGCCGCCGTCCTCGCCGCCTACGGCTTCTCCCCCAAGACCGACCTCCTGGCCCAACTCCTCGACCTCAACCACAACGTCGCCGATCGAATCACTCGCGATGAGTCCGTGAACTCGCCGGGGATTCCGCCGTCGTACCCCAAGCCAGAAACCCTCATCACGTCCGACTGCATCAGCCCATGATCGCTGCGTAGCCACGCTCGAAGAAACACTCCCAACACTCCTACAACTTTCATCAACGACGTTAGACATACAAGGGCAACGCCCTGGGTGGCGATGTCGTAAAGGATCCTGAAGCCCTGAAGGGGCGACACTTCAACGCCTGGCGAATTGGTTGCGCCCCTTCAGGGCTTTCGGTCTGGTGTTGATCGTTCACCCAGGGCGACGTTCCCGATGGCCACTTGCCGCTGGGCTGGCTTATGGCTGCCCCGTTGGGGCGGAACCACAAATGCGCGACATCAAAAACGGCGCGACATCAGATAGCTGCTGCGCGACATAAAAACTTCGCGGCTGGCTTATCTGGCCGCACAGCATCGGAAGCCTCTCGGCGTCAAACACGTCCCGCGACGAATGAGAATTCCGCACTTCTGAAAAGTTCGCTGGCTTTCCACTTCTCTCGTCCTGAGTGGTGGCATAATTGGAGGTTCGCGAAAGACGGGCCGGGCCTTCAACATCAGGAAAAAATCATGCGACGCTTCATCATGTCTGTGTCCATCGCTGCTCTCGGAGTCGGCTTGTTCGCCAACGGCGTCACCTTCGCCGAGAACCGCGCACCGAATCGAGCGGCCACCAACGGAGTTCAGGGTAACGACAGCAACGCGATGACCGGCTCTGGGAAATCGACCAAAGCCGCAGCCACGAAAAAGACGAAAGTCAGCCCGCCTCCAAGAACGCAAACCAATCGCCAATTCGCCGCTGGACAAGGTCGCGTTGGAAACAACAACAACGGCGGACAGGGCCAGCAGGGTGGTCAGAATCGCATGAACCAGAATGGCGGATTCGGTGGCCAGGGCGCGGGTGGTGTCGGGATGGCTGGCCAAGGCATGATGGGCCAAGGTGCTGGATTTGGCGGCCAAGGAATGATGGGTCAGGGAATGAACATGGCTGCTGGCCAAGGGATGGGACAAGGAATGTGCCAAGGTGGTCAACGCATGGGACAGAGCCGACCTCAAGGAATGAGCATGAACGGCGGCATAAGCGTTGGCGGAATGGGAATGGGTGGCATGAACATGGGTGGCCGTGGCGTGGGAATGCCTGGTGGCGGCATGGGTGGTCGTGGCGGGCGACGATAGTCTCTCCGCAGACGTGAGCCATCCACGACATCGACCCCGTGCTGGGTAACGCCGTTAAGGATTTTGGAGACCTTGCAACACGGCGATTCAGGCGTAGCCGAAGTCGTGAGACTTCGGATGAGTCGCTCGAAGAGTCCGAATTCTCTCCCATTCGGCTACAAAAATCTCTAACGGCGTTGCGTGTTGGGGCGAATCTCCGCGTCTACGAGGGCGTGCGACGACCGCCAGATGTCGCGCATCGTCGCCGGTCGATGTGCCGATCAGAATTCACCGATCAATGATTCGCCGGCAGCCCGTATGCGGGTGCCGAGTGCTCGCCAGACACCGAGGTCGATACTTTGATTGATCGACCGCGAGGCACCGTCCATGAGGAGCGATTGCACCATGCCTGTGTGATAGCTCCGCGAGGTGATTGCCGCGTACGTTCGGGCCGTCAAGCTGGAGCCTTCTTGCCGCGAGTTGTAGTCCACGTCGTACGTTCGGCCGTCGGTATGCAGGTAGTTGACGATCGTGTTCGGACGAAACACGGTCGTGAAGCCTTCGTGATGGATGCGGCCATCGCACCATTCCGTGTGGCCGGTGTTGTCGTTCGTGTTCTGGCCGAGCTTGAAGTTGGAGGCAGTCACTCCTCCGGTGAATGAGGCGATCGCCGCAGTGGAAGCGGGTGGCGTCGCTCCGGGATCATTCGAGTTGCGGAAGTACGACGTGAAGGCTTTGACCTCGGACGCCGCCAGCGTGCTGCTCAAACCATCGCGGACGCTCGCCGGGTTTGTGCTGCTGTTCATCCAGAAGATGCCGTCACTCCCTTGCCCGGTGGCCGGATCCCAACTCAGCCAGCTTCCCATGTTGAAGCCATACGTCATGGGCCGAGTGAACGGATTGCCCGACGCGTCCACACGGATGGTGTCGTTCGCGTCCGAAGGGCAAACGTAGGTTTGAACCTTGAGCAGCGGCACGCCTGTCGCCAATTGCTGATCCCAGGCAATGGTCAAGCTGACGTTCTTGAAGGCATTGCCACCTTCCAATTGCGGCAGGATGCGGCCGTGAATCGACCACGAGCCGTTGTTTCCCGAAAACGTGGTGGCGGCTCGAATCGTTCCGCTCGGCGGAAAGACCTTGGACACGTCCAGGTAGTTATGCAGCGCGATGCCAATCTGCTTGAGATTGTTTTTGCACTGCGACCGCCGAGCCGCCTCGCGAGCTTGCTGCACGGCCGGCAGCAGCAGTGCGATCAAAATCGCGATGATCGCAATCACGACGAGCAACTCAATCAACGTAAATCCGAGTCGAGTCGCGGTTGAGGTGGGGTAATTCGATTTGGCAGAGCTTCTTCGCATGGGCGGTCTCCAGTTCGGGTGTCACCGTCCTACAAGACAAATCTCATGCCAAGCGCCGGAAGTCTGAGTCTGCCACAGCGTCAGTCGCTGAGACACGGAAATTCTGCCGAGAATCCGCGAATTTTCGTCGTTGAGGCCACTTCACGACGACAACCATCACCGACGCACTCCGGCGATTCTTTCGCCACGCGCGGCGAGATGATCGACAACGCGAAAAATCGAGACTCGCGAGAGCACTTCTGCAGCCCCCAGCCACCCTTGCCGACTTCGAGACCCGTGTGGCTGGCGAAGTGGCCGTAGGTCGAGTGCATCTCATCGAGCGAGTCGATGAAGCCGGTCATGGACACGCTACAAAACCAACCGGCTCGTCACGCGGAGAGCCTGTGATTCTTTGTAGCCCTGTCGCTCCGCGACAGGATTGCCGAGCGCTTCGAGAGACGTGGAACGTGAAAGCAATCGGGATTCGTTCGACGTTCGGCTTTCCTGTCGCGGAGCGACAGGGCTACTTTGAAAAAATCACATCCTCGGAGCGGTGACGGCTGCGGCTGAAGAAGAGGGCGTCTACGCCAACATTTCGGGAATGACCTTACCGTCGTGGCACAGCGGGACCGGGCGATTGAGGCGGTCGTTCAGCGTTGAGTTGGGGCTAATGCCAATCAGGTGATAGATCGTCGCGAGGACGTCCTTCGCGGTGAGCGGTCGTTCGGCAACGGTCGCTCCGATAGCGTCGGTGCGGCCGATGAGGTTGCCGCGTTTGAGTCCCGCGCCGGCGAAGAAATTCGTGTAGGCTCGGCCCCAGTGGCCGCGGCCTTCCCCCTCGAAGCGTGGTGTGCGCCCCATTTCGTTCATGACGAGCACCAGCGTGTCGTCGAGCATTCCGCGAGTTTCCAGATCGCGAATCAATGCCGAGAATGCGAGGTCGAGGCCCGGCAGCAATTCGCCGGTCAGGCGGTTGTAGTGATCGACGTGCGTGTCCCAGCCGGCGTTGAGTTGACCGAACTCGTCCCACACGACGGTGACGAATCGGCAACCCGCCTCGACCAGTCGCCGAGCTTGCAACGTCGATTGCCCGAACAGCGTCAGGCCGTATTCGTCACGCAGCTTGGCCGGCTCTTGTTCGAGATCGAACGCCGCGCGAATCGCCTTCGAGTCGAGCAACGAGAACGCCAGCTCTCGCTTTTGATCGAGCACCGAGCGCCCCGCCTGTTGATCGAGATTCCGCCGGAGTGTCTCCAACTGATCGAGCAACGAACGGCGGCGATTCAACCGATCGAGCGAAAAGTCGTTCGGCAGGTCGGCCTCGGCCGCGATCAAGAAGCGGCAGTCGCGCTGCACTCCGAGATACGGATCGCGAAACTCCGCCGGTGGTCCGAACGAACGCCGCACCGCGCTGCGAGTCGCTTCGCCGCGGAACTCGGTCCAAATCGGATCGTACCGGCTTCCCAGATACATCGCCGACGGAGCCGTGTACCTCGCGGCCGAGCGGCGACTGCTCAGCAGAAATGGCAGCATGAGGTTGTCGGGGATCGCTCCGTGCGGTTTCGATCCATGCCGTTGCTGATCGAAATAGTTCACGACCGAACCGAAAAACGGCTGATGCTGCGGATGCCCCAACGTCTCTTCGAGCGGCACACTTCCTTCGGGCGATCCGGTCGTCGCGTATTGCATCCCGTGAAAGTTCCACGGATGCGTCAGTGAGCGAACGACCGTGACACGATCCATCACTTTAGCCATGTTCGGCAAGTGCTCGCACAGATGCAGGCCCGGCAGCGTCGAGTCGATCGACTGAAGTTTGCCACGAATCTCGACGGGGGCTTGCGGCTTCATGTCCAGCGTTTCGAGATGACTCGGCCCGCCGAACAAGTACAGCAGGATCACGTTCTTCGCGCGACCGAAGCCGGGTAGCGCGATCTCAGAAGTTTTCTCGGCAGCCGATTCTGACGTCACGCCATTCGGAATCAGGGCAGGATGTCCGACTCCCAACAGGCTCAATCCGCCGATGCTCAGCAGATCGCGGCGAGTCGCGCCATTGCATAGTCGCTTTGGTCCACCCAAAACCTGCAACATCGTCTGCCCCTCGTCGTGTCAGCGTTCGTGTTCCGGAAGTGAGCTTATCTGTCGATCAGGACGTCGCCAACACTGTGGTGATCCACAGGCGGCAATTGCCTTTGCGAGTGGCCTCGAATTTGCATTTCTACGGTTCGCGCTGCGTCAAGTTTCTTTCAACGAGATGCAGGAGATGAAGATGTTTGCGACGATTCGACGAACTCAAGATGTCCGACAACTGTCTGGTCAGGAGGACCGGTGGCCGACACCGTGTGCCACGGAAACGTGGAATGATGCCCAAGTTTTGGACAACTCTTTGAGCCTTTCCCGGCAATTCTGGTCACGGTCAAAGATCGCGGAAGAACGCATTCAGAATTGGCCTCGATTTTTCATTCTCTGGCAGGTGATTGGCATCGTTTCCGCTTACGACGCCTTCTTAGCCATGAAGTATCGCGAGGAGCTGCCCTACATCGAGAGCAATTTCATCGGACAACTTTTGCTCATCATCAATGGCGACGACCCTGCCGTCTTTTTGGGTGTGAAGTTCGTGGGAACGGTCATGGTGTTGGGCATTCTTGCCAACCTTTACCACACTCGTCCGCAGTGGGCGATGGCCGTGGCGTACGGAGTCGCCGCGTTTCAAGTTGGACTTTGTTTCTACCTCAATTGTGCCTGACCGTGAAAATCGCCGAGCATCGGACTTGAGCAAGGCTCCGAGATGATCGAACGAGTGCTTGTTGACGAGCCATCTGCAAGAAT
>CAZILR010000135.1:0-10059 GCA_964539995.1 uncultured Planctomyces sp. | reverse complement strand
TCTTCAGACGCGAGGAATTTCTTCAGAAGATTCATGGTTCTCTCTCTTTCCTAAGTTGAGTTCGGCAAGCCTTGGAGGCTTGGGCCGGATTTGAATTCCGTGCAGCCAGACGGAGCCCGTTTCGGAAAAACACATCCGCCGCCGCCCCGCCGAGGCGAGCCTCAGCAAGACGGGCAGCGGAATGATGATCGTGGGAGGTGATCCCACGCCGGGTTACGGCAGAGCGGTCTTGGTGGCGTTGAACGAGGCGTTAACCTTCGTGCCAACGGCGGTGATCGTGGTGATGCAAGCCACAACGATCAGGGCCAGCATGACGGCGTACTCAACAGCGGTCGGGCCATCTTCAGACGCGAGGAACTTCTTCAAAAGGTTCATGGTAGCTCACTTTCTCTTTGATGATTTTTTTGGATTTCCGAGGTCTCTCAGGTCTCGATCAAACAACTGCGATTCAGTGGCCACCGAATCGTCTCGCGTTCCTTGGCTGTGCCGCAGTTCGCGTACTGATTCACGACTCGTTGTTGGTGATCACCGTTTGAGTCGCAGTCAGCGTTGTCACCCGAAACCTAGGTCAGCCCACAACGGAGTCAAATTGGCGCGTTCCGTTTTTGCACGAAGACTTTGCCCAAACTCCCGACGAGCTTAAAACCGGCATCCTCCGCACAACCGATCGCGCTCGCTGGAGTCCACGCCGATGCCCGTTCCCGATTCTTCCGCATTCGCGACAATTGCCGACCTTGGCCGCCGGCTACGGTCACGCGAGTTCACGTCGGTTGAGCTGACGCGATTTTTTCTCGAACGCTTGGAGCGACTCGGCCCCAAGCTCAACGCCGTCGTGACGGTGACTCGCGAACGAGCACTCGCCGAAGCTCAGCAAGCGGACGCGGAACTCTGCGCCGGTCGATATCGAGGTCCACTCCACGGAATTCCGTACGGTGCGAAAGACCTGCTCGCCACGAAGGGCATTGCGACCACTTGGGGAGCGGCTCCGTTCAAAGAGCAAATGTTCGACGAAGACGCGGCCGTCATCACGAAACTTCGCGAAGCCGGAGCGGTGCTCGCCGCGAAGCTGGCGATGGTCGAGATCGCCGGAGGGCTGGGCTATCGGCAAGCCAACGCGACGTTCACCGGGCCGGGGCTGAACCCGTGGAATCTCAAACGCTGGGCCGGCGGTTCGTCGAGTGGTTCGGGAGCCGCCGTCGCAGCAGGACTCGTCCCGTTTTCCATCGGCACCGAAACCTGGGGGTCCATCATGACTCCCGCCGGGAATTGCGGAGTCACTGGTCTGCGTCCGACCTACGACCTCATTAGCCGCAAAGGGGCGATGGCGCTGACTTGGACGATGGACAAGATCGGCCCGCTCGCTCAAACCGCTCAGGACTGCGGCTTGATTCTCAACGCCATTCAGGAGCCTTCTGCTGCGCACTCGCACCCCACAGCGCCGGCTCAGTGTCCGTTTCGCATCGGTGTTCTCAGCGATGCGGTCACGAAAGTGCAGCCGGAAGTTAAAGCGAACTTCGAGGCGTCGCTGAAAGTGCTCGAACGCTTCGCGACGCTCAGCGAGTGCAAACTGCCGGATCTGCCATACGGTTCGGTGAACTCACTGATCATCTCGTGCGAGATGGCCGCCACGTTTGAAGACCTCGCGAAGAACGGCAAAGTTTGGGAGATGACCGCCGAGGAAGATCGCTGGGGCCTGTACTCCGCTCTGACGATCCCGGCCAAGGACTACATCAACGCGCAGCGCATTCGAGCGATCATGCAGCGCGAAGTGGACGCCGCGCTGGTTCCGTTCGACGCAGTCGTCAGCCCGACGTTGCCGAGCGTCGCGTACCCGATTGATCGTCCTTGGGACGAGTATCGGAAAGGACTCTCCGGTTCGCAGATTGGCGGAGCCGGCAATGCCACCGGCATTCCCGCCCTGTCGATCCCGAACGGCTTCGGGGAGGAAGGTCTGCCCACCGGCCTGCAATTGGCTGGCCGAGCGTTCTCCGAAAGCCGGCTGCTCGCGATTGCACAGTCCTACCAACAGCAGACCGATTGGCATTGCCGACATCCCACGATGTAGCTCACATCGACTGGACGATTGCGCCGCATGACCTAGGCTCCTGGTAATCACTTCACGGACACGCTCAATTCAGAAGGGTGCGCGATGGGTCTCGTCAAAATGCTGCTCTGGGGTGACGACGAAGCGGAACAAGAGATCGACAGCATCCTGCTCGATGGAGACGACGTGGACAGCGGCCACGATACGGTCATCATGAACGCCGATGACTCCGCGGCTTCGTTTCCAATTCCGAGCACTTACGACCCCGAACAATCCATCCGGCTCACGCAGGAACGCGAAGCCGCCGAGGTTCGCGAACGCGACGCCCTGAATGTTCGAGTGGGGAATCTGGCGCTCGCGATCGAATCGCTGCTGCGACTGCTCAAGGACAAAGGGATCGTCACCAATCTCGACCTGCGCCGCATGGAGCAGCAAGTCGATCTCGAAGACGGCCACGCCGACGGCGAATACCATCCCGGCTTGTCCCCCGTTCCCAGCCACTGCCCGAAGTGCGAAGCCCGCATCCCCTCCGGCAAACGCCTCTGCCAACTCTGCGGCCACAGCTTCCCGGCCGAGTGAGCGGAATGCTTCGGGGCAAAGCCAAAGTAGGGTGGGTCGAGTTCGCGAGACCCACCACGGTTTGGATGCGGCTTGGTGGGTCTCGATGACTCGACCCACCCTACGGTTCCCCGGTTGTGGCAAATCGTCGGAACCAAGCTAAACTCCCGGACGTCGAGCAACGGCATTTCTTCCGCCTTGTCTGTTTCCTGTTCCGAGGTGAGCGATGGCTTCGAACGTGGCTGGGTCCGGCAAGTCCGAGCCGCGGGTTCCGCCCCCCAAACCGGGTGGTGCGGCCAAGCCGTCGGCGATGAACACGGCGAAGCCCGCCGATACGGCCGGCAAGAGCAGTTCGTCCAAAGGGCATGGGCTGGATGGGCTGAAGCAGCTCGGTCGGTACACGATCATCAAGAAGCTCGGTCAGGGAGGGATGGGAACGGTCTTCCTTGCCACGGACACGCAACTCCGGCGGCAAGTGGCTCTGAAAGTTTTGGCGAAAGAGAAGGCCGAGAACCCGACGCTCGTCAAACGCTTCAAGGCTGAAGCGCAAGCGGCCGCGGCACTCAAGCACGACAACATCGTCGCCATCCATGACGCGGGCGAAGCGGACGGTTTGCTGTACATCGCTCTGGAGTTCATCGACGGCACCGACGCGCACTCCGTCGTCGCCAAACGAGGGCCGATGCCGGCCAAACGGGCGATGGACGTCATTCGGCAAACCACGCTGGCCTTGCAGCACGCGCACGAGCAAAAAATTGTCCATCGCGACATCAAGCCGTCCAACTTGCTGATCGCCAAAAATGGACTCGTGAAACTCGCGGACATGGGCTTGGCTCGCTCCGTCGATGAATCGCTGGAGACCAACATCACACGCGCCGGTACGACCGTCGGCACCGTCGATTACATGTCGCCGGAACAAGCGAAGAACAGCAAGGCGGCGGATATTCGCAGCGATCTGTACTCGTTGGGTGCGACTTGGTTTCACCTGCTGACCGGACATCCTCCGTTCCCCGAAGGGAGCATGCTCAACAAGCTCAACGCACACTCTGGTGCCGCTCGCCCCGATGTGCGCGATGAGAATGACTCAGTCTCTGAAAACATTTCCGTGATGATCAAGCGGCTGTTGTCGATTAAGCCGGAGGACCGCTATCAGACTCCAGCCGATCTGCTCGAGGATTTGGACAACGAGAATCTCACGCGCGGACCGATGTCGCTGAAAGACCTCGCCGCGCTGGCCGAAGAAGAGGATGACGACGACGAGGAAGAAGAGCCAAAGGCGTCGTACAAGAAACCTGCCGCCAAAGAAGCCAAACAACTCGCCGCCGCCGCGACAAAGGAGCTGCCGACGCACACTGCCGCAGTGGTCGCCGGTTCTGGCGGTGGCATGAATCCGGCCGCCCTGAAGTCGTTGGGGATCGGAGCGGTCGTGATCGCAACGATCGGACTGCTGGGCTACATCGCTTCTCAGTACGGCAATGCGGTCGGCCCGAATACCGCCACCAGCGGCGATCCGTTCCATCGCGGCAATGAAGTCGTCGCCAACAGCGGCACGAACGCGAACACTTCGACGGATACCGGTGGTGACAAGAAACCTGGGCCCAAACCCTCGACTGGCGGAACTCAAAAGGGGCCAACTCCGGTCGCCACCACCGATGGCTCAAAGAATTCCACGAAGCCCAGCACCACGGTCGCCACATCGCCTGCTGGTGCTCTGTACTTTCCGCCGCTCGCTCCGCTGGGCCGCGATGGAGAAGTGCAGCACCTCCCCGAATGGATCACCGAGGCCGGATCGCCCGCGCCGACCAGCCTCAAGACGATCGCTGTCGGCGGCGGACCAAGCGGCTTTGAACAGGTCGCGACGTTCGAGCAAGCGATCAAAGAACTCCCCGAAGCGGGCGGCATCGTCGAACTCGTCACCGACGGCCCGTACTTCCTGAACCCCACGCAACTGACCAACCGCGCGACGGTCGTGATCCGCGCGGCGACTGGCCGAGTTCCGGTCGTCGTGCTCGTGGCCGAACCGGATCAACAATACGACTCGCTGCTGCATGTGACGAACGGCGCTCTCACGTTGGAGGGCTTGCAAGTCATCGTGGATGCGAGGCAATTCGCGAACGGCGACCCATTGGCCTTCGTGACCGTGCAATCGGGAGACCTCGCGGTCGTGCGTTGCTCGTTCACGCTGCTCGGCAATCGCGCGGGTAAGACGTTCGCGTTCGGAGCCGAAGGGAAAGTCACTCGCGCCGACTCGAAGCAATCGCCGCGAGCGAGACTCTTCGCACGCGAGTCGGTCGTGCGCGGTGCGGCTCTTGGCGTCTTCCATGTCGATCAGACGCAGACCGATCTTGTTGCCAGCCGTTGCGTCTTCGCGACCGGTGCCGCGCCGGTCTTGAGCCTGACGAATCACGATCTTCCCGAAGTGGAAGTTGTGCCGACGAAGCCGACGGTCGGTGGCAGCAAAGTCAGCGGCACCACGACTCCGACACCCAGCGATGAAGCCAAGAAACCCTCTGGCCCGAAGTCGCTCAAGCCCTCGATCAATCCTGTGGCGAAGGGGCCGATCTCGGCCGCTGCCCGCAGTCTGAGATTTTTGTCGTGCAGCGTGCTCTCGACCGGCACTGCGTTTGAACTCGAACCCGGTTCCGACGTCGCCAAGCCCCCCACCACGGAAGTCGTGGTCGTCAACTCGGTACTCGCGGGAGTCAACATTCCGCAGGCCGCGCCGGTGTTACTCGCGCTGCCCGGCTGGCAACAAGCGTTGCTCCCCGGCAAAGATCAAAGTCCGTATCCGAGCCTCAAGTGGCAGGTCGAATCGTCGGCGGTCTGTGGCTGGCAGAAGCTGATCCTGGAAGAACCGGGCACCACGCAAGTCGCACGCGACGGTGCCGCCTGGAAAAACATCTGGCGTGAGCAGCCGTCGCTTGATGTCGCACAATTCCATTCGGCGAGTTGGCCGAAGACACCGCCGTTCGACTTCGCGTCGCTGTCAGCGAATGATCTTGGCCTGCCGAGCGAACTCGGCTTGAAGGGGACCGACGGCCAAGCCCCCGGCTGCCCGGTCAACGACTTCGCCTCACCGACGGCGATCACTCTCGCACGAGTTGATGCACAGATCGACCGAGCTGCGTACCCGATCGCCGGCCTCGAACCGTTCGCCGTCAATCGCCGTCTTGAAGTCGATGCCAACACCCAAGACCTCGGCAAAGTGCTCGGCACCGACGACTGGCCCAGTGGCACACTGGTCGTCGTCAGCGGGCAAGGCAAGGCAAGCATGACGCCGGTCGAAGTGAAGAACAAAACTCTGCGCATCGAATTCAAGCACACCGGAGAGGCTCCGCTGATTCTCGAACCGCGCAAGTCGACCAAAATGAAAGACGACGAGGCGATGTTCATCGTCGAAAATGGATCGCTCGAACTGGTCGATGGACAATTCCAATTTCCGAACGGTTCGAGCACGTCGATGCCGGCACACTTTCTCAGCGTCCATGACGGCAATTTTTCGCTGCGACGCTGCCAAGTCATCGGCCAAACGCTGGACGGCACAAGCGGCTTCCAAGGGCTGATCCGTTGGAAACGATTGACGGCCGAACCGGGAGACCTCGCGAATCCCGCCGAGCGGAATTCCGGAGTCATCGTTGACAGCGCGTTGCTGACCTCCGGCAAGCTGCTCGACGCCGATCTTCGCCAGCGCACGCTGATCCTGCGCAACAGCCTGTTCGCATCAATCGGCGATCTGTTCGATCTGAACGTGCAAGGCTTCAGTCCGAAAATCAGCGGCACGCTCGACGCCCGCTGGTGTACTTTCGGAGCTGGCGGCAAATTCCTGTTTCAAGTTCGCGGCGCGAAGGAAGCCGAGAAAACAACTCGACCGCTCAGCATTTTCATGCAGCACTCGGTGCTGCTCTCACTGACCGACTTGTCCGGCGCGACGGCATCCCCGGTGTTGCTCTCGGCTCGCGACTTTGTGCTGAACAACCAGCAGATCGCGTGGTGGGATCACGGCAACGGCTACACGGCTCCGTGGACGCAGTTCCTCCGCGCCGCCGACACGCCGGCCGCAGGTCCGCAATCGTTCGACAACCACTGGCGCAAGCAATGGGGCGAGGCTCGCGTGATCAATTCGCTGTCGGCCAACGGCGATGTCCGACTGGCCGCGAAACTTCCGCATCGTTCCAAAGTGGGACCGCGAGATTTCTCGCTTGCCAATAATTGCCCGGCAACCACTTGGGGGCCGAATCAAACTTCGCTCGGAGTCGATTTCGAACGCTGGACCGAAACTCCCAAGACTCCCAGCCGAGCCACCGCCGTACCGACCGCCACAACAACCCCTGGAAACTCTGGAAAAACGGCTCCGAAGAAGTCTGATCCGCTGCCTACCAACAAGAATACAAAGTCCACGAAACCCAATTTCTGAGGAGTGACGAATTACGAATGACAAGCCGGTGGTATCCCATTCGTAATTCGTCATTCCCAATTCGTCATTCCCCGTTGCAGGACTCCTTCCCCCATGACGCTCGCCGGTGAAGTCATCGACCTCCAGAAGCACTACCACTTGAAAGGTGGTGTCATCGTCAAGGCGCTCCGCGGTGTCAGCATGCAGTTTCCGCAAGGCGACTTCGTGGCCATCATGGGTTCGTCCGGCAGCGGCAAGAGCACGCTGCTGAATCTGCTCGGTGCGCTCGACCGGCCCACCAGCGGCGAGTACATCTTGGGTGGACACCGCGTCTCGGAACTGAGCGACGACGACTTGTCGCACATTCGGAATCAACTCATCGGTTTCATCTTTCAGTCGTTCAATCTGATCCCGCAGTACACGGTGCTGGAGAACATCCAGATTCCGTTGCACTACCGTCCCGGTCGGCCAACGCTGTCCGCTCGCGACATCGCCTATTGCGTCGATCTCTGCGAGCAAGTCGGGCTTGGCGACCGCATCGATCACCGGCCGTATCAACTCTCCGGAGGTCAACAGCAGCGCGTCGCCATCGCGCGAGCGCTCGCCAACGACCCCGAAATCATCCTCGCCGACGAGCCCACCGGAAACCTCGACTCCAAGACCGGCGAGGAAATCATGGGGATGCTCAAAAAGCTCAACGCCGAGGGCCGCACGATTCTGATGGTCACGCACGAGCCAGAGGTTGCCACCCAAGCCAAACGCCAGATCTACATGAAAGACGGCGTCATCGCCGGCCACGGCATCTTCCGTGGTTGAGATTGGAGTGCTCCCATGAGTTCTCGGACGACCGCACGAGTCGTGATCGTTCTTTGGGCGGTGCTTGCTGCGACGACGCATCCGGCCAATGTTCGAGCCGCCGAAGACACCACCGAGTCCTGGCAGGTTATCCACATCGGCAACCAGCGCGTCGGCTATCAATACAGCCGCGAGCGTGTCGAAGTGCGAGACAAAGCGAAGATCGTCGTCACCGTCAGCGAGTCGCACTTCTCACTCAAACGCTTCGGCCAAGAGTTGAAGATGTCGACGTCGCTACGGCTCGAAGAAACGGAATCCGGCAACCTGCTCCGCTTCGCTTTCGAGATGAAAAACCCGCCGATCCAAAACACGACCACCGAAGGAGTCGTGAACGGCAATCAACTCGAATTGACCTCCACCCTCGCCGGTCGCACCGACAAACGGCGAGTCGCCTGGGAGTCCGACGCGAAGTCGCCGGCCTATCCCGATCGCTGGCTGCGCGACCATCCGCTCAAGCCGGGCGAATCGAAGTCGTTCAAAATCTATGTGCCGGAGTTCGCCAAATCCTCGCAGGTGCATTTCGCGGCCGACGACCTGCGGCCGGTCAAGCTGCTCGATGGCAAGGAAGTCTCGCTGCTGCGAGTCAAAGTCAGCTTCTCGGCGATCCCGGAAAACAATTCCCGGCAGTACGTCGATGCCGCGTGGCAAACCAAGCTGACCGAGATCGACATGCTCGGCCTCGTGGCTCGTGCGTACGACGTGCCGCGCGACGTCGCGTTGCAAGCGATCGCCGGAGCGGAACTCGACCTCGCCGTGAACACACTGGTCCGCATCGACCCGCCAATCCTCGACGCGCATCGCAAAAAGAAAATCGTCTACCGCGTTTCGATGAAGGAAGAATCCCCCGAACCGTTCTTCGTCGCCGGCGGCACGCAGCAAATCAAACGCTTGGTCGAGAAGGACTCGAAAGATCAAGCCATCGAACTGACCGTGACCACCAAATCAATTCCGCCCATCAATTCGCGGCTGGTCAAGGCCGAGGACAAATTCCTGACCCCCACACGCTTCTTGCAGTCCCGCGATCCCGCTGTCATCGAGCACGCCGACCGCGCCATCGGAGGAGAAACGGATCCCGGCCGCATCGCGGCACGCATGGAAAAATACGTCCGCGACAAGCTGACGAAGAAGAACTTCTCGACGGCAATGGCTTCAGCCGCTGAGGTTGCACAGCGCATGGAAGGTGACTGCACCGAGCACGCCGTGCTCCTCGCCGCGATGCTACGAGCCAAGAAAATCCCATCGCGCGTCGCCGCCGGTTTAGTCTACGTCGATAGCATGAACTCCTTCGGCGGCCACATGTGGACCGAAGCCTTCCTCGCCGGCGAATGGATTCCGCTCGACGGCACGCTCGGCAAAGGAGGCATCGGAGCCGCCCATCTCAAGATGGCCGACTCCGCCCTTGATGAAGACGCCCCGCTCCCGGTCAGCACGTTCCTGCCGGCCTACCAAGCGCTCGGCAAGCTGAAGATCGAAGTGATCAAAACGGAATGATCACTTCTTGTGTTCGTGCTCTCCGTGTGGTTCCTCTTTGAAGTCGCCGGTGTACGGTGTCCCTTCGATTTCGCCGCTGATCGTGCCGGCGAATTCTTGCACCTTGCCGAGGTTTTCGTGCTTGCCGACAAAGCGTGAGGACGTCCCTTCGGCTTCACCATCCAGCGGTGCGGCGGCGAGTTCGACTTGGAACTTCGGGGCGTTGATGTTCAGCAGGATCGTGCTGGCCTTGATCGGCGCGGCGGTCTTCTCGTCGTCGCCGAGGATGAACACCGTCGCCTCTTGCTTGTCGTGGTCCACCGTGAATTCGACGTGGTACTTGCCGCCGCCCCAATCGGCGAGCGTGCCGTCGTGCGGGCCGGCTCCGTGACCGTGCTTGTGATTTTCGATTTTTGATTTTTGATTTTCGATTGAAGGAGATGACGGTGCGGGCTTTTCTACTTCACCGCAGCCGATGGCGAGCGTCAGCGTGAACAGCGCGGCGGCAGTCATTTTCGATTTTCGATTTTCGATTTTCGACTTGAGGGACATCATGGGTTCCTTTCGAGGATTGATGATTTGGCGATTCGCAACTTTCGATGGCGCACGGCAACACGCCGCGCTGTCTTCCAATCGAAAATCAAAAATCGAAAATCAAAAATCCAAACTGTTGTCTTCGGAAACGTGAATCAATCGCTCGGCGTCCTTGCCGCTGAACTTCCAGAACAGGCCGGGGTGA
>CAZILR010000134.1:8312-10075 GCA_964539995.1 uncultured Planctomyces sp. | reverse complement strand
GGGTTCTTCAGGAACCTTGCGTTGTCGGGCGAGAAGCCGCAGACGATGTTGTCGAGCTTGCCGTTCCGATCCGGAGTCTCGACCGACGCGAGCGTTCCGCCCCAGTTGAGCACGACGGCTCGCAAGCCGTTCTTGTTCGTGAGCACGAACTGTTCGAGTTGCTTGCCATCGACTTCAGCGTTGAGTTTCTCACGAGTCACGGCGGCGGTCTTGTTCATGTCGGCTTCTTTGCTGGAGGTGTTGGAATCGGGACTCGGAACGACAACTTCCTTGGGCGTGGGAGGCGGCGATGCTGGTTTTGACTCGCAGCCCAGCCCACAAGCGGCCAGTAGGCTGAACATTCCGAGCCACAGCCTGGATCGAATCATGGCAAACTCCGAGAGGGAAGAGCATTTTCAAGGTGGGGGTGACACAGCCGATGGTCGCGGCCGACTGACGGCGAAGCTTCCAGCGGCATCCCGTGAAGGGCCTCGACAACACCGGGAATTTATCAATGATCGAGGAACCTGGCACCGCCGTAGCCAATTTCGTGGGCCATTGTTTTGAGGGTGCAAACCGCTATTCTCTCGGCCCCTTGAAATGCGTTCCCTGAAGGAGCTAACGATGAGCGCGAAAGCCAAAATTGCCAAGACCGATGAATCCGCCGAGCAAGATCCGACCCTGACCAATGCCCTCGGACAGATCGAAAAAGCCTTCGGAAAAGGCTCGATCATGAAGCTGTCCGACAAAGTGTCGGACATGAAAATCTCCGGCATCCCGACCGGCGCGTTGTCGCTCGACTTGGCGATGGGCGGCTTCGGATTCCCCTGCGGCCGCATCATTGAACTCTTCGGCCCGGAATCGAGCGGCAAGACCACGCTGGCTCTGCATGTCGTTGCCAGCGCTCAGAAGCGAGGCGGAGTCGCCGCGTTCATCGACGCCGAACACGCCCTCGATCCCGCTTGGGCCAAGAAGCTGGGAGTGAACCTCGAAGAACTGCTCGTCAGTCAGCCGAGCCACGGCGAAGAGGCTTTGCAAATCGCCGAGATGCTCATCAAGTCCAACGCCGTCGATTGCATCGTGATCGACTCGGTCGCGGCGCTCGTTCCGAAATCGGAACTCGATGGCGAGATGGGGCAGTCGCACGTCGGACTGCAAGCCCGCATGATGAGCCAAGCCATGCGCAAACTGACCGGCATCATCTCGAAAGCGAAGACGGTCGTGATCTTCATCAACCAGATTCGCGAGAAAATCGGCGTGATGTTCGGCAGCCCGGAAACAACCCCCGGCGGCCGAGCGCTCAAGTTCTACTCCTCCTGCCGCATCGACGTCCGCCGCATCGCGATGCTGAAGGATGGCGAGACTCCCATCGGCATTCGCATGAAGGCGAAGGTCGTGAAGAACAAGGTCGCTCCGCCGTTCCGCGAAGCCGAGTTCGACATGCTCGGAGCCAGTGGCATCAGTTACTCCGGCGACGTGCTGGACCTCGCGACCGAGGACGGCTTCATCGAGAAGAGCGGCAGTTGGTTCAACCACGGCAAGACTCGCATCGGCCAAGGCCGCGACAAAGCTCGGCAGTTCCTCGAAGAGAATCCCGAAATCCTCACCGAACTCCGCAAGCAAGTGCTCATCAAACGCGGCTTCGCCCACGTCCTCGGCACGATCGAAGCCCAAGCCGAGTCGGCGTAGTCCTCGTAGGGTGGGTCGAGTCATCGAGACCCACCACCAGTGGTGGGGGTGGGGTGGGGGTGGGAGTGAGCCGCCCGCCCCCCGGGAGGAGGAAC
>CAZILR010000134.1:0-8302 GCA_964539995.1 uncultured Planctomyces sp. | reverse complement strand
GGTTGCCCCGCGTGTCTGTGTGCTGCGTGCTCCGGGAACGAATTGCGACGTCGAGACGGCTTACGCCTTCGAGACCTGCGGAGCGATCGCCGACCGCGTGCATCTGTTCCAACTGCTGGAGAACCCGAAGTCGCTGACCAACTATCAAGCGCTGTGTGTCCCCGGTGGGTTCAGCTACGGCGACGACATCGGCTCCGGAGTCATCTTCGCCAGCCAATTGCGCAGCCATCTGGCCGAGACGCTCGGCGAGTTCTTGCAGCGCGACACGTTGATGCTCGGTATCTGCAATGGATTCCAAGTGCTGCTGAAGTCCGGCATCCTGCCCGGTGGATCAACTACTTGGCCGCCGCAGTCCGATGTGCCCGCTGATGCGACACTCACCTGGAACGACAACGGCAAATACACCGCGCTGTGGGTACGTCTGAAAGTCGGCAACACGAAGAACGTCTTTCTGCGAGGCATCGACGAACTCGACGTCCCGATCGCGCACGGCGAAGGCAAGCTGGTCGTCCGCGATCCCGCCACGCTCGACCGCTGGCAACAGAACGGTCAATGTGCGCTGAGCTACATCGACTCTCCCCACCGGGCTTGCCCCGGTGGTTCAATCGGTCTTTGCACTACTGATTCCGAAGCAGATCGAATTCCAAAAAGTAGTGCAGAAGACCCGCAAGCCACCGGGACAAGCCCGGAGGGGGGAAAGACGCTCCCCTTCCCGATCAATCCGAACGGTTCGATGGCGAACCTCGCCGGGCTGAGCGATCCCAGCGGCCGAGTGCTCGGCCTGATGCCGCACCCCGAACGCTTCCTCTTCGCCACGCAACATCCCCACTGGACCCGCCTCGGCCTGCGAGGCGAAGGAGCCGGAATGCGACTCTTCCGCAACGCCGTCGAATACTTCGGCTAGTCACGGCGCGATCAAATCAGTGACTCGGTCTCGACTGCGCGATATTCTGGCGGAGTAACTTTCTGACCGCGCGAGGTGTCTCATGGTTCAAATTGCCGTTTCCGAATCCGTGGCGCGAGTCATTGCTCAACGGGTCGCCGAACGTCATCTGAGCGGTCCCGGCGATTACATTGAAGAACTGGTCGAAGCCGACGCAACTCGCACGAATCGCCGACGAATTGATCGGGCCTTGATGGAAGCTCTCACGGACGATCCGTCTTCGGACCTCGAATGGAATGAAGCAACCAAAGCGGCATGGCGGCAGGAAACTCAGGCCCGGTTAAATTCGGGAGCGAACTCGTGAGCGTACAGGGGTTGTGATGCCGTCGTTCGTACCTCGAAGTCTCGAACCGTACCAGAAGCGGGAATTGCTGGAAAAGCGGATCAGCCAACTTCGCAGCGCAATCGCAAGCGGTGCCAGTCAGGAACGTCTAGCCACAGCCGCAGAAAAGGTTCGTTCTGCAACAATGGGAGTTATCAACGCTAGGCGGTCTCTGCTCGCAGAACATCTGGTCGCGTTGACGGGTGGCCGCACGAAGTACCCTGATGCTGCAGCGATCTCGCGACAACTCACGAATCTCAACGACGAAGAGCAGCAATGGAGATCCTTGGCACCTGACGCCATCGTTGAACAATTCTCCACGGAGGCGCGTCCCTCGTCGCAGCATCACCTCCAACAATAACGGCTCATGGATCATGTTCATCCCTGCCATCCGAAAACTGCTATTTGTCTTTTTCCTTCCGAATCTCCTCGCGAACAGTTGTTTGCACGCCGCGCCGCCGGATGAAGACGACGAAGAATTCCGACCCGGACTTGTCGCCGAATATCGCGCGGGGGAGCGGGCGGTCACACGGATCGACCCGGACGTGGCGTTTGCTTGGGACGAGGCGGCTCCGGATGCGCGGGTCTCGGCCGAGCGGTTTGAGGCGACGTGGCGCGGGTTGGTGCTCATTCGGTTGGAGGCCAAGCATCGGCTGCACGCCTTCGTGCAAGGGGAAGTCACGGTCGAACTCGATGGCCGGCGCGTGCTGCATGGCTCGGCGAAACAGCCGCAGTGGATCAGCGGCGACGAGTTCGTCCCCGGCTTTGCCGAACGCCCGCTCGTCGTGACGTTCCGCAAAACGGAACCGGCCGCGCAACTGAAACTCTTCTGGTCGTCCGACGCCTTCAGCCTCGAACCGCTGCCGCCGGAGTTGCTGTTTCATGAGCAAACGCCCGCGGAAGTGACGCTCATCGAACGAGGTCGCCAGCAGTTCGCCGCCTTCCGGTGCGGACGTTGTCATGTTCGTGAAAGTGATTCGCTCGCGTCGGCTGCTCCGTCGCTGCAACAGGTCGCGGCCGGCATGACCGCCGAGCAAATCGCAAAGCGGCTCGCCCCCGCGATCAACACCCCTGACGCTACGGCACTGGATCGCCGCATGCCGTACTTTCGACTGAACGAGGAGCAGGCGAGACAACTCGCCAAGTTTCTGAGGAAGCAGTCAGAAACCGTCAAACTCGAAGAGGCCAAAACGCCGAAGACGAAATCCGCCAAAGAAGGCGAAGTTGCCGTCACTCCGCAACGGCGAGGAGAAGTGCTGCTCCGTTCGGTCGGCTGCCTGGCGTGTCATCGCTTCGGAGAACTCGGTAACTCGAATGACCTGCCGTTCGCCGGTCCCGATTTGACGAACGTCGGACAGCGCCGCTCGGCGGAATGGCTGCTGACTTGGCTAACAGATCCGCAGCGGCTCAACGCCGATCACCGGATGCCAGTCTTCTCGTTGACTGACGAAGAACGACAAATGATCGCATTGACTCTCAAGCCGACATCGGACCTTTCGCTTCGTTCCGGTGGTTCTCCAGCAGCACAGCCGGGCGATCGGAAATCATTTGCGGACGACGTCGCGGCAGGTCGAAAGCTATTTGAAGAACACCGATGTGCGGCGTGCCATCGAACGACTGACGCGAAACTTGCTGAGTTCGCCCGGCCAAAGAGTGATCTGTCTCAGCCAACCGATTGGTCAAAAGGCTGCCTCGACGACCAATGGGGCGGTGACGATTCCAAGCATCCCATCCACCTTCGAGGTCTCGACCGTCCGGCGATCAAAGCATTTCTCGCGTCGCGCTGGGATCGCAAGCTTTCGCCCGACAGCCAATTCGTGCGCGGCACGCGAATGCTCGAAGAGAAAAACTGCTTCGCGTGTCATCCGCGTCACGGAGGTCTCGGCCTGGGTCGCACCGCAAAGCTCGTCGCGTCGGCCGACAAAGATTTGAACGGCCAAGCTCCGGCACTCGTCCCGCCGTCGCTCAACGCCGTCGGCGACAAACTGCTCGACGAAGCGCTGAGCATCGCCGTGCGCGGCGAACGACAACCGATCCGCATGCCGTGGCTCAAAGTGCGCATGCCGAAGTTCAAGCACTCGCCGGACGAGTTGGCGACGCTGACGCGGTACTTCGTGGAGCACGATCGGATTCCGGCGATGACAAGGTGGCAAGGTGACAAGGTGACGAAGGACGCCGACAAACCTCTCCCCGTCACCGTGTCACCTCCTCACCGTGTCACCCCCTCATCACCAGCCGACCCTCACACGCTGCTCGCCGGTCAAGCGCTCACCGGCGTTCGCGGCTGGAGCTGCATCGCGTGTCACAAGATCGGCGACTACGAGCCGAAGCAAGTCGCGCTCGGCGCTCGCGGGTCAGACTTGAAGATGCTCGGCAAACACATCCGGCCGGAGTTCTTCTTCCGCTGGATCGCCTCGCCGCTGCGAGTTATCCCCGGCGTCGAGATGCCGCAATACAACCGCCCGGTCGCGGGAGTTCTCGACGGCGATCTCGCCAAGCAACACGCCGCGCTGTGGCAAGCACTCAACGACCCGAACTTTCAACCGCCGACAAATCCCGCCAACGTCGAACAACTTTGGGTCGTCAACCCCGGCGAGCGGCCACGAATCGTCCGCGATGTGTTTCAGCTACCGAAGCGTCTAGGCGGCGGCAACATCACGAGAGGCTTTGCCGTCGGCGTGAACAGCGGCCACTCACTGCTGTTCGACGCGGAAACGATGAGCATACGGCAATGGACGTTCGGCGATTTCGCGAGGCAACAAACCACCGGCAAACGCTGGTTCTGGGAAATGGCCGGCTCGGACGTGCTCGCCGAGTTGCCACCGATTCAGTTTGCGATCCGCTCGCGAAAGCCACCTCACGACGTTTACTTGGCGAGTTCGACGGACCAGGGGCTGATTGCACAGGTCGAAGTGTTGACGTCGGGCGTGAAACTGAAACACCGAATCATCAGTCGTTCCGGGAATGACCAGACCAGAGAAGGAATCATCGCCGCCTTTGGGATCGACGAATTGATCGAGCCGATGATCGACCGGGAGGCCAAACCGGTTCGAACCGGCTTCCAACGAACGCTTCGCATTGGTGAGGCGTGGGACGGTCGAGGCCCGCGAATTGTCGATTTCGAGTTATGGTTTGGCCGTCCTGTGTCGATCGTCGGCGATCGTTCGCCGAGAATCGACGCCACGGATGCAGACTGGAAACGCCTCATTCCTGTCGATCAACCCGGCGGTGGCATGGAGTGGACTCAGCTTCGGTTCAGCACAGTCACCTTGTCGTATTCGGCAGCGATGACTCGGCTCGAACTTCCGGCACCCGCACGCCCGCCGGTTCGGGCGGTCGAGCAATTGCGGATCGCGTCAGTGCCCGGATTTGATGGCGTTCAATTGCCGCTCGATGCTTCGATCATGCCCACCAGCTTTGACTGGCATTCAAACGGCCAACTCGTTTTCACCTCGCTCAAAGGGCATGTCTTTTCCGCTGTCGATCAAAACCGCGATGGAATTGAGGATCAGCTCGATTTACTGCACGAGGGGCTTTGCGGCCCGTACGGCGTGTTGATTCCAAAGAATCCGTTTGGAGCTCAACAGCCTTCGCCGAATTACGTTCTTGTCGCGACCAAATCCGCGTTGATCCCGCTGAGTCGCAGTGAGGGCGGCGGATACCTGAATCAACAAGGGTATGAGGTGATGAGCTGGGGCTTCACCGACGACTATCACGAATGGGCAAGCGGTCCTGTCAGTGACTCCAAGCGGAATATCTACGTTGGACTTGCCAGCGACTACACCGACAAGTCGCGCCCCCAAAGTCGGTCGCAATGGCGTGGAAAGGTTTTGAGAAAATCGCTTGATCAACCGCCGCAAGGAAGACTCAACGTAGCTGGTCCCGTCGGCCATGCCTTCCGTTATCCGACGGGCATTGCGATCAACGAGCGGGATGAAGTGTTTGTCTCGGATCAGCAGGGAGTGCAGAACTGCTTCAACGAGATCAATTATCTCGTCGAGGGGGCGCATTACGGAGTGCCGAGCACTCATGAGGAAGACAAGAACGCGCCGGAGACGAAGGCGGCGATTCAGATTCCGCATCCGTGGACTCGCAGCGTCAACGGCCTCGTGTTCCTCACGGGCAAAGAGGGCTATCCCGATTTGAAAGGACACGGCATCGGCTGCGAGTACAACGGGCGGTTCCTGATCCGCTTCACCACGCAGCGCGTCGGCGATGTCATGCAGGGAGCCGTGTATCCGTTTTCGTTGACCGACGACGAGTTGGTTCGGGGACTCAACAGCACCGCGACGCCGCTGGGGGCGACGAATGCCATTGAAGTCAGCGGCGGGAAGCCGGCGGCTCCGCGACAGCAGACCATCCCGAACTTTGAAGGGCCGCTCTGCTGCGGAGTCAGTCCGAAGGGGGAAATCTACATCGGCAGCATCGCGGACAGCGGTTGGGCCGGAGGGCAGAACACCGGCAGCATCGTGAAGCTCAAGGGGAACGGGCAGCGTCCCAACGGCATTCGCGAGATCCGAGCGACTCGCGACGGCTTCGACATCGACTTCTTTGCGCCGGTCGATCGTGCTCGCGCGACGAATCCGGAGCACTATTCGATCTCCGGCTACACCCGCGTTTGGGGCGGAGCATACGCGACTCCCGATTCGGATCGGCATCGCTGCAAGGTGCTGGCGGTCGAGTTAGGCGACGACGGCAAGACGGTGAAACTGAAAGTCGATTCGCGCAAAACGCCGAACTACGTTTATGACATCTCGTGCCGAGACGTCGCCGAATCCGACAAGCCATTGTTTCCGGCGTATGGCTTTTTCACTTTGCATCGAATCCCGAATGAGTAGTATGGTGCCCATGTCTCGCCGAAATCGGCGGACGGAAATGTGGAGATTGCGGATGTGCCTCGTTGCCAAACTGCTGTGGAAGTCGCGCGGTTGAACCCGTGAAGGCAAGCCGCTCCGTGTGAGCGGCGAGGCAGTGCTCGATGCCGTGGCTGCTGTTGGCCAGCGCATGCTCTGGTGGGTCTCGATGACTCGACCCACCCTACGGTTCTTGCGATGCAAGTTTCTTCGGCCGCGCGTGGCGGCTGAGCTTTCTGTTCCTGAAGTTCAAGGAGAACGTGTGATGAGACGTTTCTGCGCCCTGAGTCTGGCGTTGCTGTTCGCAGCGGCCGGCTTGATGGCGGCAGAGCTGACGTCCGGTCTTCAAGTCGGTGAACATGCAGGTGCCTTCAATGTGAAGGACATCACCGGCCCGAAGGCGGGCAAGTCGCTCTGCTACCGCTGAAGCTATGGTGCTCGTCCGGTGGTCGCGATCTTTACGCGATCGCTCACGGACGACTTGGCCAGTTTGGTCAAGCAAGTCGATGAAAAAGTGGAAGCCAACAAAGACAAGAAGATGGCGTCGTTCGTCATCTTGCTGTCGAACGACTCGGATGCTGATGAGGGCAAGCTGAAAGCTCTCGCCGAGAAGCACGGGATCAAGAGCACGCCGCTCACGATCTACGACGGCATCGCTGGCCCCAAGAGCTACAAAGTCACCGAAGACGCCGACGTCACGGTGCTGCTCTGGAAGGAGAAGACCGTGAAGTCCAATCACGCCTTCGCCAAGGGGAAGCTCGACAAAGCCGGCATCCAGAAGATCGTCGAGAGCACTTCCACGATTCTCGACTGAACCACGACACGTTCCTGAAAAGCCACGGCCCGCCGAGTCTCTCGATTCGGCGGGCCGCTTTTCTTGTAGCGACGACCTTTCTTGGTCGTCGAAATGCAGCGACGGCCAAGAAAGGCCGTCGCTACGTTTTGGCTGTGGCTCCGCGAATCATCACGGCTCCAGCGGCTGATTGCTCTCGGCCTCGGCGGGTATTTCTTCTTTCGGTCCGCCGTTGATCTTGGGCGGATGGAAGAACAACGCCAACGCGACCGCAGCGGCAGCGGCCGACAGGCAGGGGATCAGGAACAAGCCTTGGAAGTCGGTCTTGCCGTCTTTCGTCCACTGGTCAAAGAGCGGCGGGCAGACGAAGCCAGCGACGAGTGCTCCCAAACCGAGGATCATCAGGTTGAACAAGCCCTGCGCGCTCGAACGAATGTCCTTCGGGAAGTACTCGTCCACGAAGATGTAAACGGTCGCGAAGAAGAAGGCATAGCAGATGCCGTGCAGCACCTGCACGATCACGATCAGCCATTTGAATTCTTCGGCTCCGCAGAACGCGAAGACCGCGAAGCGGGCGGCGTGACCGAGGATGCCGAAGATCATCGTCGTGCGCCAGCCGAGTTTCTTCAGGCACAGGCCGAGAATCGCCATCGTTAGGATTTCGGCGATCTGGCCGATGCTCATGACTGGCGTGACCCAGTTGCCGGGGATGCCAACCGTCGGCAGAAAGCGGCCAGTCCAGTTGAAGTAGCAGTTGTGGACGAACGAGTCGACCAGAGTGACCAGCCACAGCACCATCACGAACGGATGTGCGAGCAGCTTCATCGACTTCAGCCACGCGAGTGAATCTTCGCCAGCGACCACTGGCTTCGGCGGCGTGTGCGGCAGCGTGAGACTGAATCCCGCCAAAAACAGCGACGCCGCGCCAGCAACCACATACGTCAATGACGTTGCTTGCTGCATTTCCTCGCCCGTCAGCGGATTTGCGAAGATCGCTCCGAGTTTGCTCACGAGGTCTGTCGCACCGGCCGCATCCACCTTCTTCCAATCGACCAGCAAGAACACCGGCGGCCACGCCGCGGCGATCCAGCCGATCGTTCCGCCCATGCGCACGATGCCGAATTCCTCTTGAGCGTCCTTCATGCTGGCGAAGGCGATCGAGTTCGTGATCGAGATGGTCGGCACATAAAAGACGCAGTGGACCAGCATCAAAATGAAGAACGACCAGAAGTCGGTCACGAACGCACAGCCGAGGATTGCGAGTCCGCCGATCAAGTGGCTTACGGCACAAAAGCGTTCGGCAGCGAAGTTGCGGTCAGCGAACTGATTGCTGAAGAACATCGCCAAAATCGCGGCGGCCGGGAAAGCGTTCAGGATCAGCGATTGCTGTC
>CAZILR010000133.1:0-10112 GCA_964539995.1 uncultured Planctomyces sp. | reverse complement strand
CGGCCAAATCGGAATCCTCCCCGGCCGAGCACCCCTCGTCGGCCGCTTGGGCTACGGAGAACTCAAGGCGACGACCCCCTCCGGCGAAAAATCCTTCTTCATCGACGGCGGCTTCGTCCAAGTGAAGGGCGCGGTCGTCTCGATCCTCACCGCGCGAGCCATCCCCACCGCCGAGGTCAAACGCTCCGACGCCGAAGAGGCTCTGAAGAAAGCCTCGGCACTGCCCGGCACGACCGAGCAGCAAGCCGCGACCAAAGCTCGCGAAATCGAACGGGCTCGGCGGCTGTTGACGCTGGCTCACTGAGTGGGTTCGGGATTCTTTCGCAGATTCCGATAGACTCCGTCGATGCCTCGGCTTTTCGTCGGCAACTTTGATTTCGAGCATGAACTGGCGGCTACATCCGGCTGGAACCCATCAGCGGCTTTGCGGCGGATGTCGGCCGAGCGGTCGGTGTCGTGGATTTCGCTCGCGGATGACGGCGACCTGATTTGGACTCCAGAGTCAATCTCGGAGGAGTTCTGGGAATCGCTGGCGAAGCACGGGCTGCCGCGAGTGCATGGAGTCGTGGATTTGAACTCCGCCGCCGTGTGTTCCCATGAGGTCGTCCCTTGGGGTTGGTCGGCGTGGACACGAGCGATGAATGGCGCGACCGCGCGGCCCTGCGACTTTGCCGTGAGGGAAGGCAACTCCAGAGAGTGGTCGTTCTCGCTTGAGCAGGAGCTTGGTGTCTCGTTGTTCGTAGCCGCGCGGCTGGATCGGATTGAAGATTTCGCGGATGCGGTCCGTCGGTCAGCGAGTGAGTTCGGCGAGCCGGCGGCCGATCACGGCTGGGTTGTCAAAGCGAACTATGGCATGGCCGCACGCGAACGATTGTTGGGACGGGGAATGACTCTGACGTCGGCACAGCGAAGTTGGCTGAGTCGGCGACTCGATGCCGATGGGGTCGTCTTCTTCGAGCCGTGGCTGCGACGGCGCGCGGAGGTCGGCATTCAATGGACACTACCACCGCTCGGCGAAGGTGAGCCGAAGTTGGAAGGACTCACCCCTCTGGTGTGCGATTCGCAGGGTGGCTATCGCGGGAGCGAGTTCTCACTCGACACCAGCATTCCACATGAGTGGCAACGCGCGGTCGAAGTGTGCGAGCAGGCGGCGAAGCGGCTTCAGAAGCTCGGCTATTGGGGGCCGCTTGGCATCGACTCCGCGATCTACGAAGACTCAGCGGGGACGGTACACGTTCGGCCGCTGCAAGACATCAACGCTCGGCACACGATGGGTCGGCTGGCGCTCGGATTCCGTCGGTTGCTGCGACCCGGTGAACACGGCGTGTGGCGTCATGGACGGGCCGAGGAGCTGGCCGCGTCGTCGGCCATTGAGGCCATTCGCGAGTTCGATCTGATGCCGCCGCTGGTCGGCGATAAGCCGCCGACGCACGGCTCGCATCTGTGGATTGGTGGAGCCGGTTTTCAGCCCGTCTGAGCAACACAGGCAGGTTGAAAACCTGCCCCACGGAATTAAATGAGATTGAGCCAATCGACGGTGAAGCGGAAGGATTCCATGACTTCGCCGAAGGGATCGAAGAGCTTGTCTCCTCGATCGGCTCCGGCACCGCTGCCGCCCATCACCGTATCGACGTCCCCTTCGCCGTTGATGTTGTCTAGGCCGGCACCGCCCTGAATGAGATCGCGGCCGGCACCGCCGCGCAGCGAGTCGTTACCGGCTCCACCCAGGATTGTGTCGTTGTCGGCTCCGCCGGTGATGGTGTCGTTGCCGTCTTGTCCGGCGAGGCCGTCGTTGCCGGCTCCACCGTCGATGATGTCGTTGCCGGTCCCACCGCCGATCGTGTCGTTGCCGCCGTTGCCGAGCAGTGAATCGTTGTCGGCTCCGCCCAGAATCAAGTCGGCTCCCGCGCCGCCCAGCAGCGTGTCGTTGCCGGCCCCGCCGTCGAGCGTGGCCGAGCCGCTGAAGCTGGTGGCATCGAGCCGATTCACGACCGCGTTGCCGATGAGTTTGACTCGTTCAATGCTCGACAGCCCATCGGTGACGGGAGTGAGAATGTTGAATGGGCTGGTCAACTGCGCCGTGCCCAGCAGGAGTTGCGAGTTCGTCAGCTTCGCATCCTTGGTGACCGCTTGCCGCACTTCGTCGGAGCCATCACCGCCGACCAGAGAATCGGATTTCGTGCTGCCGATCAACGTGTCGTTGCCTCCCGCGCCGTCGAGATGCACGCCGAACCGTGTGAACGCCGACGCATCGAGCAGATTGCCGCCCGCATCGCCGGTCAGCTTGATGGCTTCGATGGTCACGTCAATCGTATCGGTGCCGTGGCCGGACAGGTGTGTGTCGATCAGCGTGAGATGGCCTGGGCCGACTTCGGACAGCAAGTCGGTTCCGCCGCCCCCTACAAACAAGTCGTTGCCGACTCCTCCGGTGAGCGTGTCGTTGCCGTTTTCGCCGAAGAGCTGCAACGACGTGACTGCGTCGAGCACCTGTCGCGCATCGAGCTTGTCGTTTCCATCGCTACCCAGCACCGCGACGATCTCTGCCGTAGAGCTGACGTAGAACGGAGTGCCGGTGGTCTTGGCCACGAGGGTGCGTCCCGTCAGCGACGAGACCGTCAACGTGTCGGCTAATGCCGTCCCTTGGACTTTGACGAGGTCGTCTCCGCCGTTGCCGTCCACGAAGTAAGACAGCGTGCGTGAGGGGCTTTGCATGAGGAATGTTTCGTTGTCCGATGAGCCGACGATGTTGACGCTGGTGATCGCCGACAGTCCGGCCGGAGCGAGATTCGTCGCTGTGCCGACTTTGCGAATGTCGAGCGACCCGCCGATGGTGGAGACGATGTAGTCATCGGGTGCTCCGTCGGCCGTCGGCGCGAACTGGTAGGTGCTGCCGAACTGCAAGGTTGTCGTGGCCGATGACGACAGCCCTGAAGGATCGCGAACCTCCAGCTTGATCGAGGTCACGCCCGACACAAGCCCCAAAGAGACGAGTGTTGCCCAAGGCACGGTCGCCGTGGGTGAGGAGGTTGTGACATCGACGATGCCGTCCCCCTTGATGTCCCAGCGGTACGTCAACGTGTCCCCATCGGGATCGTTCGAACCAGCGCCGTTCAAAATCAGATCGGTGCCGGGAGCCAGTAGGTACGGTCCACCGACATTCGCAATTGGCTTCTCGTTGATCAGCTTGATCGAGATGTTGACCGTCGCCGTATTGCTGACATGTCCATTGGCGTCAGTCAGTTTGTAGGTGAACGAGTCCGTCGCGGTCTTGGTTCCGTTGTGCGTGTAGAAGAAGGTGCCATCGGCCCCCAGCGTCAGCGAGCCGTTGGTGGGACTGCTCATCGGCGTCACGGTGAGCGAATCAAACGGCAAATCCACGTCGGTGTCGTTCTTGGCGACCGAGACGGCTCCGCCGATCAGCGAGAAGATCGAGCCACCTTGTTGGACGGCGACAGAATCGTTGATCGCGATCGGCGTGTTGTCATTCACCGGAATCATGCGGATCGCGACGGTCGCCAGCGAAAATTTCCCTTCAGGATCGGCGAGGCGATACACGAAACTGTCGGTGCGCACTTCGGAACCCAAGTGCTGATAGGAAAACGTCCCGTCCGGGTTGAGCGTCAGATTGCCGCGAGCGGGTGGAGTTTCAACGGTCAATGTCATGCCGGCCGGGAGCGTCTCCGCGTCCGAATCATTCGCGAGGACCGACGTCGCGCCGTTGAGCAACTGTGTCGCCGTGCCCCCTTCCGGCACCTCGATGGTGTCCGCACGAGCAATCGGGGTATCGTTGACCGGTGTGATCGTGATGTTCACGGTTCCGACGGTGGAGTGTCCGCTGGTGTCTCGCACCAGGTAGCGGAACAGATCGGAAGTGCTTTCGTCACCGCTGTGGACGTAGGTGAAGGCTCCATTGGCGAAAATCGTGACGGTTCCATGAGCCGGCTGTACGAACGGCTGCGTTTCGATCGAGATCGAATCGTTGGGTGAGTCGGCATCGGAATCGTTGGCCAGCAAGTTGGTCGAAGGTGCCGTGGTCACACTGACGGTTCCACCTTCCGCGACCAGCAGGTTTTCATTCGCGACGGTCGGCGCGAATTCGTTGACCGCTGTCACGGAGATCGTCACCGTGGCGATGCTGGACAGGCCGTCGAGGTCCGTGATCTTGTAGCGGAAACTGTCGGTCAGGATTTCGGAGTCATCGTGCTGGTATTGGAACGTGCCGTCCAAGTTGATCAGCAGCGTGCCGTGAGTCGGGGCAGAGAAGACCTCGGCCGTCAAAGTGTCATTGGGGAGATCGGGGTCTGAGTCGTTGGCGATCAGGTTCGTCGCCCCGCCGACCAGCGTGCTGATCGTGGCTCCTTCGAGCAATTGAATTTGATCGACGGCTGCCACCGGGTTCTCGTTGACGTTGCTGACCAGCACGGTCAGATCACGAGTCAGTGTGTGCGGGCCATCGGTCACGGTGATCGACACGAAGTAGCTCGCCTGGGCCTCGAAGTTCAGCACCGAGCCGGCCACGAACTGCAATTGATTTCCGAAAAGCTGGAATGCCGTCGCGTCCGCTCCGCCAGTGATCGCCAGCACCAACGTCCCTTGCCCGTCGTCGGTCACGATCACGTTGCCGACGGTCAGCGGCGAACTGGTGTCGGTATTCTCTGGAACGCTGTTGTTCGACAGCGTGATGTCGGCTGGCCCGCGATTGATCTCGAATGAGTCCACCGCATCCGCACTGAGCAGATTCCCGGCGATGTCGATGATGCTCGAAGTGACGGCGTTCAGCGTCAATACATAGTTGCCCGATGCGACCGTGAACGGGGCCAAGTCCACCGTGTACTCGTCGGGATTCACTTCGACGAACACCGCGCCGGTCAAATCGACCGGACTACCGTTGCGCGTCAGCGTCAAGTTGGAGGCACTGAAACCCGTGACCGCTTCGTTGAAGGTGATCGTGACAACGCCCATCTCGACGGTGCGCGGATCGGGCGTGACGTCGCTGATGTCGGCGGTCGGCGGAACGGTGTCCACGAGCATTGTCGAGACCACACTGATCCCTTCTTCGCCGAACTGATCACTGACGCGAGCACGCAAGCCGTAGGTGCGATTGGGCAGAGCCGGGCTGATCGAGATTGTGGCCGAACCGCCTGTCGCCGTCCCGAGCGCGGCGTTGGTCTCACCTGGATCGCTGAAGTCACCGTCGTTGTTGCGGTCCAAGTCCAACGACACGGTCGTCCCATTCGCGATCGGCCCATCCGGATCGGTCACCGATACTGTGATCTCCGGCGTCGAATCATTCGTCACCGGCGGAGCGGCCAACGTCACCACCGGCGGGCGATTCGGGGTCGTCGTAATGGTCAAGGAGTATTGACCAGCCTCTTCACCCAAGTGAATCGCCGTGTTGGGACTCACAACGACGTAGTAAATACCCAACGTCAGCGTGCTGGTCAGCGAGGCGTCTAACCCGATTGGATTCACGGACGAAGCCACCAAGGCACCTGTGCTATCCAATAAATTCAGCGTCACGCCGAGGTTTGCGATGTAATTATCAACCTCTGCTCGGATCGTTGTCGCCTGCCCTCCAGTAAACCGGAAGTAGTCCCGATCCGTGAACCCGGCCGATTGCGCCGACTGAATGATGCCGCTCGATTGAAACACCCCCGAAGTGTGGGTCAAGATCGTTGCTGTGGCCGTTCCGTCGCCATGATCATCGGGTGCGTAACCGAATGAGTTGGTGGTATTGCTGATAATCACCATGTCATCTTGAGTCACAGAACTCTCGTTCGTTCCGAGATACCACGTTTCCTGACTCAGTCCTGTGTCAGGCGTGAACATGATGCCGATTCTGGGTTCGGGAGACACATAATGCCCCAGCCCCAAGGCATGGCCGAACTCGTGCGAACTGGTATTACCCATCTCGACCGCCATCGCCATGACCTGACCGGAGACACCACCGCCGAAGCTCGAAAAATTGCTGGCGAATGTGAACGCCGTGTTGACCGCCCCCCCCGCGTAGCTGTTTAAGAACGCGACCCCCAATGCGCCCCCCGCCCCCACTTCGGTGCCAGTGCTGTTGCCAATCACCTGCCGGAACGCTTCCGCGTTATTGAACGTGCCGGGGTCCGAAGTCGAGATGTTGATGTTGAACGGGCTGAAGTCCTCGCTAATCATCCGCCAGACGTTCTTCATCAGGAGCTTTTCGGCCGGAGTGAACTCCGTGCCGCTGCCGCTGATGTCGAACGGATTGATGTTGTAGGTGCCCCAAGTATCGGTGGCGGCATGCCCGTCGAAATCCAGATAAAGCGTGTCTGTTAATCCTGAACGACTGTCGAACACCGGCACCGTCGAGCTGTAATTTGAGTCCGCCAGCATCCGTAGCACATAGTTTCCTGAACCGCTGCTCGGATTCACTCGCACGGTGTACGTTCCCGGAGTCAAATCCAAATACAACGAGGAATCGACCGCGCCGCTTGACCCCGCTGTGAAGAATGGTGCGGGGTAGCCGGTATCGAAATCGTAGCCATCGTCATTCGATCCGATTGCCGTTTGCGTCGAGTCAAATACGGTGACCTTCGAATCCAACAGAGTGCTCAATCCGGTTTCGCGCGAGTCGATGTCGAAGAACACTCCCGACCGCGCGCTGACAGTGAATTGAAAAAAGTCCAAGTCCGCCGTGTTGCTGATGCTGCCGCTGATGTTCAGCCAATCGTTGGCCGCCGCCGTCAGCACGTCCCCGGTTGCGATGGCCACAAGGTCTGCCGAGCCTGCCGTGTCATTCGGTTCGGATTCCGTGAACGTCGAAAGATTCAGCCGTGTCTCCAACCGCTCGACTCTCAGCGACACAGTCCGATCGAGACTCACGAAAGCCAGCGAGCGAGATTGCTGACGACGGCGAACCGAACGAAACGAACTCAGCCAAGACGAGAACAGCATCGGCCTACTCCCCAAAAAAGCACCGGATGCGTAGCCGACAGTTGCGTGGCCCGCGACGCCGGAGAAATGTGCGGGACATCCCACCAACGGAGCGGACGCTTCGCAAGTCTAATTGGCCCGTGTTACTCAGTCTTTTGGGACGTTTCTTGGTCCGGTCGGTCGCTAGGTTTCGCGGTGGTTGAGCGACGAAGGATCGCCTTGAAGTCGGTCTCACCCTCGTCCATCCAGCGTCGGCGTCCTTTTCAACACGAATGGTCCGCCTTAGATTGGCCGCAGGCTTGAGTATCCCAGCGCAAACAGACGGCCAAAATGTATCGGCTCGCGGCGCGGGGCTTTTTCAGAAGAGAGGACAGCCATGAAACGGCAGTGGTGGATGTTGGTGGTCGCAGCGTTGTTTTCGTGTGTCGCGATGGTCGGCTCGCAGGCTGACGATGCCAAGAAGGATGGCGATGGCTGGATCAGCCTCTTCAACGGCAAAGACCTGTCCGGCTGGAAGAAAAATGAGGACGGCAAGTTCGAGGTCGTGGACGGCGCGATCAAGGTCAGCGGCAAGCGAGCACACCTCTTCACCGAGAAGGAATTCAAAAACTTTGAGTACAAGGTCGAGTGCAAGACGACCAAGGGGAGTAACTCCGGCTTGTACTTCCACACGAAGTTCCAAGAGCAAGGCTGGCCGGATCTGGGCTACGAGGTTCAAGTCAACGTCACTCATGGCGACAAGATCAAGACCGGCAGTCTGTACTCCGTGAAGAACGTCGAAGAAGTCGAGGTCAAAGACGACGAGTGGTATGAGACCTACGTCAAAGTCGTGGGCCGTCACATCACGATCAAGATCAACGGCAAGACGACCGTCGATTGGGAACAGCCTGAAGATTACAAGCACCCGCAATTCGCTGGCCGCAAGATCGGCTCTGGCTCGTTCGCGATTCAAGCGCACGATGACAAGAGCGTCTGCTACTTCCGCAACATTCGCGTGAAGCCGCTGGCGGATTAACGATTCATTTCGATGAACCAACGGGAGGGCGAGGCTCCCGCCGAGCCGAACGGAACTCCGGCTCGGTGGAAGCCTCGCCCTCCCATTTTTGATTTTGGCCACCGATTTGAGTTCGGTCACTGACATGTTGCTTGGCTACAACACCAACGGCCTCGCGTTTCATCGCTGGCAGGACGGCATTGAGTTGCTGGCCGAAGTCGGCTACCGAGCGGTCGCGATCACGGTCGATCAGCATTGCCTGAATCCGTTCGCGTCGAACTTCTGGGATGAGTTTCACGAGATGCAACGGCTGCTGGGGCGATGCCGATTGCACTCGGTCATCGAGACGGGTGCGAGGTTCTTGCTTGACCCGCGACAGAAGCACGAGCCGACTTTGATTTCGCCAACGGCGGAAGGCCGTGCGCGTCGCGTGGATTTTCTCTGCCGCTGCATCGACATCGCCAAGGAGTTGAATTCAGACGCCGTCTCGTTTTGGTCGGGTATACCATCGTTTAACCGCAAGCCGCAGGCGTGCGCGATAATCGGTAATGACTCGGCCGACGCGCGTGCCTGCGGCTTGCGGTTAAACGATGAGGCGTGGCAATGGCTACTCGACGGTTGCCGCCGAGTCACCGACTACGCGGAGCGGTGCGGCGTGCAGCTCGCGTTCGAGCCGGAGCCGGGCATGTTGGTCGAGACACTGGAGCAATACGGCCGGCTTGCCGAACAAGTCGGTTCGCCACGCTTCGGCCTGACGATCGACATCGGCCATGTGCAGTGCGTCGAGGACGGCTCGATCGCGGACCATCTGCGGCAATGGGCGAAGTCGTTGTGCAACGTCCACATCGAGGACATGCGGCGCGGCGTTCACGAGCATTTGCGGTTCGGTGAAGGGGAAATCGACTTCCCGCCGATCATGGCCGCGCTCCGTGAGATCGGATACACCGGCTGCGTGAACGTCGAACTCAGCCGGCACAGCCACATGGCCCCCGAGGTGCTCCGGGAATCATTCGAGTTTTTGTCGAGGTTGTGATGCGTTGTCTCTTCGCGTTGCTTGCACTCGTCTGCCTGTTGCCCTCGCTGAGGGCAGACGAATTTCCGCCGGAGTTGGTGCGCTTCAAGCAGCACGGTGACAGGCCGGTTTTCACGGCGGCGGGGCAGGGGACTTGGGAGGTCAAGATTCGCGAGCGCGGTTGGATTCATCTCGATCCGACTGCGGACGGAACTGACACTGCGAAACCGAAGTATCGGCTGTGGTACACCGGCTACGACGGGACTCGCGAAGGGATCAAGCGGCTGGGCTATGCGACATCGGCCGACGGCATCGCCTGGACGCGGCACAAAGACAACCCGATCTACACCCAGCATTGGATCGAAGACATGTCGGTCATCCCTCGCGACGGTGTCTTTCACATGTTCGCGGAGGGAAAAGACGATCAAGCTCAACTGCTGACGAGTCGCGACGGCGTGAAGTGGCAACGTGCTGGCCAGCTCGACGTCCGCAAGGCCAATGGCGATCCGATCGAGCCGGGACCGTATGGCACTCCGGCGGCATGGCTGGAGGACGGCGTGTGGCATCTCTTTTACGAACGGAGCGATGCCGGCGTCTGGCTGGCAACCTCGCGCGATCTCAAAGTTTGGACCAACATCAGCGACGAACCGGTGTTGCGTCCCGGCCAAGGAATTCACGACCGCGACCTGATCGCCATGAATCAGATCGTAAAGCACAAGGGTCGGTACTACGCCTACTACCACGGCTCGGCGAAGGGGGAGACGCCTTCGCTGTGGAGCACCTGCGTCGCGGTGTCGGATGATCTCCGTTCTTGGAAGAAGTACGACAACAATCCGTTGTTGCCGCGCGAGCTGAATCGTTCGAGCGGCATCATCATTCGCGATGGCGAACGGTTCCGGCTCTACACCATGCACTCGGAAGTCTGGCTGCACGAGTAGGGGTGGGGGATTGGGGGTTAGTGAATTCCCCTCACCCCTCACCCCTCATTCCTCACCATGTCCTTTGAACTTCTCAATCCCTGGATGCTGGCGGGCTTGGCGGGAGTCGCCTTGCCGGTGATCGCGCATCTGTTGAGCAAGAAGAAGTACGACATCGTTTCTTGGGGAGCGATGCAGTTTCTGAAGCTCGGCCAGGAAACTCGGCGGCGCGTGTGGCTCGAGGATTTGTGGCTGCTGCTGCTGCGGATGGCGTTGGTCGCGT
>CAZILR010000132.1:0-10115 GCA_964539995.1 uncultured Planctomyces sp. | reverse complement strand
GGCTCAGATGCCGGAGGTCGATCCGCAGTGTATCGGGATCATCGGGCTGTCCTACGGCGGCAAGTGGTCGATGTTTTCGTCGTGCCTCTACGACAAGTTCGTGTGCGCTGTCTGGTCTGATCCTGGCATCGTCTTCAACGAGAAGAACGCGAACGTGAACTACTGGGAGCCGTGGTATCTGGGCTACGACCCGACAGCGAAGCGGAAGCCCGGCATCCCGTCGGCCGAGAACCCTCGCACTGGTTTGTACAAGGAGTTGGTTGACGCGGGCGAAGACCTCGTCGATTTCCACGCGCTGATGGCTCCGCGCCCGGTGCTGGTTTCCGGAGGCACCGAAGACCCGCCGCGCAATTGGACCGCGCTCAATCATCTGGTCGCGGTGAATGAATTGCTGGGACACAAGCAGCGTGTCGCATTGACCGCTCGCAGCGGCCATATCCCGACGGCCGAGGCGTTGGAGTTGGAACTCGCGTTCCTGGAGTACTGGCTGAAGCCCCGCACCCCGTAGGGTGGGACCAGCGCAGCGCCGGCCCACCATTGATTCCGCAATGCGGTGGGCCTACGGCTTCAGTCGATTTGGATGCGGATCGAGTGCAGGCGTTGACGGTCGCCGCGTTGACGGAAATCTTCGAGGACCGCTTCGATTTCCGGCTTGAGAAAGTCGTTAAACTTCTGATCGCCTTCGATCGTGATTCTCAGCTTCTTGTCGAGGTCGATCAGACTCGCGTTGAGCCACACGGTCACCGGTGCCTGACCACCCAGGACGATGCTCTTCTTTTCGGTTTCGCCGGGGAGAATGCGCGCGGTCAGGATGATCGGAGCCGGTTTGGCGTTCGGAGCCGGTTTGGTCGATCGTCTTCCTTTGGGGGTCGCGTCGGCCCAGCGGACCCAGTGCATTCGGACGTCGGTTGTGCGCAGGCTGCGGAAGTCGAACTCCTTCGGCTCCGCAGGACGGTGATGCAGTTCCATCCATTCAAAGAGGCGATGAATTTCGCTGTAAAACGTCTCGTGCCCGCGAGCTTTGTACTGCGACACGAGAATATCAGTGCCATTGAGCATCAGCGTCTGAAGCCATTCTGCATGCCGGTCGAAGAGGCCAAAATCAAACTCACCCATGATGACGTACCACGCCTGGAGCCTGGCATTTTCCTGAAGCCGCAGGCTGTCGCGAGCGACCGTCCCTTTCGGAGTGATGAGGCCGCCAGAGATCGGCATGACCCCCGCGAACAAGTCCGGTCGAGCCAGCGCGACGTCGAATGTCGCATCCGCTCCACGGCCGTGACCGCTGAGGAATACTCGATCCGAATCGATCAGGAATCGGCGGCGAGCGTCGCGCAGGCATTCCCAGACGATCGTTTCCGTCGGAGCCGGCAAAGGGTCGCCAAACTTGGGAGGCAGGTATTCCGGCGCGATCACGATGTAGCCGTGCCGTTGCGCCTGCAGCGGTGAAGCGTCGCTACCTCCCCACCACTGCAAGATGCGCTCTGGAGTCCATCCCCATTCGTGCAGCGCGACGATCATGGGGTAGGTGTGATGCGGATTGAACTCAGGCGGCAGGAGCACGGAGTAGCGAAAGGCGGTGGGGCTGTCATCGTCCTCACGAGTACGACCCGGTTCGTGGACGGTGATCGCAGTCACGCGACCGGGTTGCAGGTCGGGTGTATCGATCACCGGCGGCAATAATTGGATGAGTTGCTCGACCGTTTTTGTGCCGACTCCTTCGGTGGCTGTGAGTTCGGCGAGTGCTGGTCCGCGCAACGACGGATGCGTCGCTCGCAGATACTGCAAGACGTGGAACCGCGCCTGCCACCAGCGAACCGCGTTCGGCAGGTCGGTGGTCGCGTTCGCGGCTCCGACCACCCAGCCAGAGTACGCCAGCGCGAGCTTCTCCGCCTTGGACAACTTCTCGTCCTGCTCCAGCCGGAAGAAGGATTCCAATCGCGGCAGCGTTTCCTCGTCGAGCTGTTCCAAGACCTCGTCGCGGAGCGGAGCGACTTGCTTCATTTGCTCTTCGTTCAAGCCTTCCTGCAAATCACCGAGCAACTGCTTGGCGCGTTCGATCTTCTCGGCGGACTCGACGACTTCCGTTTGAAGCTGCCTCACGTCGCGGAGGATGTCGGCTCCGATATTCTGCGTTGGAAATCTTTTGAGCGCCTCCCCGATCAACCGATGCTGACCCGCTTGGCGACGATTCTTCAACTCGCCGAGCAGGCGTTTGGCGTACAGTTGCCGAGCGTCAAGAGCATCCTCCTCGCACTTCCCCTTCTGATCGGGAAGCTCGCGAGCGATCGTTTCCAATTCCTCAATCGCTAATTCATACAACCCGGCTTGCAGATAGAACCGCACAACCTTGAAGCGATCCTCCGGTTTTTCGAGGTCGATGCGCCCTCGCAGTAGCGGAGCCAATTCCTCGCGGCGCAACGACGTTGTCGCGATGCTGAATTCCCAAGTGTGATCCAGCCCCGTCACCGTACAGGACTGCGGCCGGAGTTGCGTGATGCCTTGGTGGTACGTCTTGAGTATTCCCTTCGGGTTGAGCAGCGAGACCTCGCGATGTCCGAATTCATTGAATGGGCTTGTGGATCGATAGGGACCAACCGATTCAAACGTCTCCGGGCCACCCTTCTTTTTGGGAGGGTTCTCGAACCGTTCGAACTCTGCCAACTGGACATTTTGGTTCGCCACAGCAACTTGACGATGTCCCGCGAAATACCGCCTCATGCCATCGTCGAGCATCCAAAACGGGAATGAATCGACATTTCCACCCGGCGGCGGTGTGTTGAGCGAGATTGTCGAGATTGGTTTTGCCGTCCCGGGATGAAGCCGCAGTCCCGATTTGAGAGTCAGCTCCCCGGCGTCGGTTTCGCGGGTGACGAACAGAGTCAGGGCTGTCGTGAGCACGCTCAGCCACGCGACCAATGGTCGCCTCCAGAAGCATCGCGTGAGCATGACACCCTCCGATCCAGTTGCCGTGTCCGTGTCGCAGCGGCGGATTCTGCCGCTGCACGCGAGCACTTCGGCTGACAGGCTCTGCAAGGATCGACCGCTGGAACAACGAGGTTCAAACCGTCTGATGGCCAACGCATATTCGGACGCTGTGACCAGGCCGAATCTACGGTGACTTCGGTGTGGTTTCATTCGGCCCGACGGGGTTTACGACGGGTTCTTTCGGTTTCTCCAACCCGACCTTGCTCGCGACAAAGTCCCGCGCGATTGGGAAGGCCCAATAAATGCCGTACAGCACCGCGGCAATCACCGCCAAATACAAAATAAAGCCGACCCCACCCAACGTCCCTTCAACTTTGTCGCGAATCCAACGGAAGATTTTGCGACGCTTCTGCTCCTTTTCGATCTTAGCGTACATCTCCTTCATGTTGACGCCGCGCGCCTGAGCCGATTGCTTGGCGATGCGCTTCTTCATGAAGTCTTGGAACTCGTCGTATTGAGCCAGCGGTAAGAATTCTCCTTTTTCGCCGCGCTTGGCCGTGGCCTTCAGGTCCAACAGCTCGGCTTTGACCATCTGCTGAATCTGAGCCGCCTGCATCTTGGTGACGACGGTTTGGCCTTTTGGGTTCTTGTGCTTGACGTACCAAGTCGCTGTGTCTTTCGCGGCGGCTTGCTCAGTCTTTTCCAAAGCGATGTCTGCGGAGGTCTTCGCGACACCGGACATGTTGACTCGTGATTGCTGGACCGATCCGGCTGCCACGGTTCGCCGAGCCGTCGTTGCGTCACCACCGAGAAAACTGAGCGCGGCATTCTCCAAGCCCAGCGCATCGAGATCGTGAATCAACTCGTCACAGCCCGCATAGCGGTGCTGTTTGTCCTTCTGGATCATCTTATCGATGATCATGTCGAGCTTTTCCGGCACCTCGCGGTTGTGCTTGCGAGCGTTGTCGTACTTGCCCGTCTCTTTGGCCATGATGAGCTTCACGACCGTGTCGCCACCAAACGGCAGCTTGCCGGTGACGAAGTAATACAGCGTGATGCCCAGCGCATAGATGTCGGTTCGCTTGTCCGCGCTCTTGGCGTCGCGAGCCTGCTCCGGAGCCATGTACAACGGCGTTCCCAGTCCAGTGCCGCTTTGCGTCAGCGACATGTCGTCTTCGTCACCTTCGCCGACTGCCTTCGCCAACCCGAAGTCGGCCACCTTCACGACCCCTTTTTTGGTGACCAGAATGTTGTCCGGCTTGATGTCGCGATGGATGACGTTGTGCTCTTGATGAGCCACTCGCAACGCATCAGCACAACGCAGGACGACGTGGATCGCGTCGCCGATGGACAACTTGCCAAGTTGATTCATCCAGTTCTGCATGCTCTGACCGTCGATGAACTCAATTGCCAGATAATGCTGGTTGTTGGTCACTCCGTAGGCAAACACCTGCACCGCGTTGGGGTGGATGAACTTGCCCATGGACTTGGCTTCTCGTTCAAACCGCTCGACGAAGCCTTTTTTCTTGGCCATCTCTTTCGACAACAGCTTGAGCGCGACGTGGCGGTCCAAGCTTAACTGCTTCGCGAGGAACACCTCACCCATGCCACCTTGGCCGAGCTTCTTTTCCAGCTCGAAATCTCCGAAGACTTTCTTCTCCTTCTTCGGCTCTTCGGCCTTTGGCGAATTGACCATCGTCGCGCCGAGTTCATCCGGATCATTTTCGTCAGACACTGTGTGGGCCTCCTCGCACTCGAATTCGCGATGTTGATCCAAGCTGGGTGAAAACGAGAAAGGAAAGAAAATCACACCCAGGACAACCTGCGACGCATCGCCGAATGGCGAGCGGGCATTATGCTCCGTCGCCGAGAGGCTGGCAAACTAATCCGGGGTTATTCGCCGGATGACGGGCGATCATACGAGGGTCCATCCCAGCCTAGGCGAGCAAGTGGTCGATTGGCTGGTTGGTTTCGGCAAATCGGATGATCTCGCGCGGGACGTGCTGTTCCAGACGCAGGCGGCCGATGTCGAACAGCGTATGCATAATCGTCGCCAACAGATGTTGCGGACGGTAGGACTCGCCGACGGCGCGACCGGCTTGACCGTCTGATTGTCCGAGGACTTGCCCCATCTTCAGGCCGCCACCGGCAATGAGCAGCGGTGTGAGTTCGCCGTAGTGATCGCGGCCGCCGTTGTTGTTCAATCGCGGAGTGCGGCCCATTTCGCCGGTGACGATCAACAGAATCTTGTCGCTCAAACCCCGTACATGGACGTCTTCGAGAAACGTGCTGACGGCGTGATCGACTTGACCGCCCATCGGGTAGATGCCGGCCATCCGCTTGGGACTGTTGCCGTTGGCGTGATAGTCCCAGCCACAATCGGAGACCGTCACGAACCCGCATCCCGCTTCGCACAATCGCCGAGCCAGCAGCATCTGACGGCCGAGCAGATTGCTGGCCCGTTTCATGTCGTACCAGCGAGTCAGCTCCTCCATTTTGAAGAGTTTGCTCGTGTCGTACCGTTCCACCGTGCGTGTGTCTTCCTTGGAGAGATCGAACGCTTCGGCGACTCCGCGCGTGATCATCTCGAACGCCTGCTGTTGGTAGGTGTCGAGGCCGGAGATCAAACCGCTGTTGTCCGAGCTGCGACGCAAGCGGTCGAGCCCCTGTAGCAAGGTGCGGCGGTCTCCAAAACGATCGGCGGCAACCGCGAGTTCCATGTCTTGTTTCAAGTCGCCCCCGCCACTGGGATTGAACGCGGCGAACGTCGAGCCGAACGATCCAGGTTGAGTTAGCGTCGGCAACGCGCCGGTTTCAAAGTTGCTCCCCATCTTCAGACCGTCTTGGACCGCTTCCGGCAGGATCAAAACATTGGTCGGCAGGCCGGTGCGTGGATGATTGTTGCCTCGGACTCGCGCGTAGATCGAACTGATCGAGGCCTTGGTCGGATTGTTGCCGCTGACGACTTCGCCGTAGGTGTGACCAGATTGTCCCGATCCATACGATCGCACGATCGTGAACCGATCCGTCATCGCGGCGAGCTTCGGGAACGTCGCACCAAACGTGATGCCCGGCAGCTTCGTTTGCACCTCGCCCGTGATGCTGTGAATCTCCGCCGGAGCCGTCAGCTTCGGATCGAAGAACTCGATGTGTGGCGGGCCACCTTGCAAGAACAGCAGCACGACCGATTTGTCTTTCAGCACGTCCGTGCCGACGCCAGCCATCGCGTTCGATCGCAACAGTCCCGGCAGCAACAACATTCCCGCGCCGAGTGAGCCGACTCGCAGGAACTCGCGCCGCGAATAGCCTTGGCAATCGTGAGCCGGAAGCCAATCTCGAATCGACAACATCGCGTCGGTCTCCGAGAGCACTGTCAAAAAGAAAGGGCAGGTCACTGACCTGCCCTTTGCTTTTCTTGTCGTTAGGCAAACAAGCTTGTGACCGCTTGAGCCTTCACCAACTCGCGTGGTTGGTTCAGGTGGTTGTAAACGATCGTCTCCGGGTGAATGCCGAAGGAGTGGTAGATCGACGCCAGCAACTCGATCGGATGCACCGGGTTTTCGAGTTGGCTGGAGCCGGTCTTGTCGCTCTTGCCGTAGACGACTCCTCGTTTGACGCCGGCACCTGCCATGACGCAGGTGTAGCAGTACGGCCAGTGATCGCGGCCGTCGGCCGTGTTGCTGTTGCCGGAGGTGCTGACGCCACGATTCGGGCTGCGTCCGAACTCGCCGACGCACAGGACAAGCGTGTCGTTCAACATGCCACGCTCATCGAGATCGCTGAGGAACGCTGACAAGCCGGTGTCGAGCATCGGGCCGGATTGCTTCTTCATGCGATCTGGCAAACCGGCGTGATGGTCCCATGAGTGATTGTCACTGTTCGCCACCTTCGGCCACACGACTTCGACGACGCGCGTGCCGGCTTCGACCAGTCGGCGAGCCAGCAGCAAGCTTTGGCCGAATGTCGTGCGACCGTAGCGTGCTCGCATTTCTGGAGCTTCGGAAGAGAGATTGAACGCCTCGCGAGCGCGGCCAGAGACGATCAATCGCAGCGCTTGGTCATAGTACGCGCTGAGGTTGTAGTCCTTCACGGCCGCATCAATCGTCGGCATCGCGGCGTTGATCGTGTCACGCAGTTTGGCTCGGCGCTCGAGTCGCACGGAGAAGACTTCCGGGCGAAGTTGCAGATCATCGACCTTGATCTTGTCCATCTTGGTCATGTCGAGATCGTCGCCGTCCGGGTAGAGCGTGTACGGGTCGAAGGCTTTGCCGAGGAACCCGGCGGTGCCTCCCTTGCCGACCACGTTGCTCTCTTGGAGCGGCCGAGGCAGCATCACGAACGGCAGCATCGGTTCGGTTGGCGGCTTGAGGCGGATGATGTTCGAGCCGAAGTTCGGAAAGTCCTTCGGGCTGGGAGGCTCAAGCTGTCCCGACGCGCTGACCTTGTCGGTCGTGTAGCCGGTCATCATCTGATAGATGGCGGCTGTGTGATTGAACAACCCGTTGGGCGTGTAGCCCAGCGAGCGGATCATCGTGAACTTGTCGTTGATCTGCGCGAGCTTCGGCAGAATCTCGGTGAAGTTCACACCGGGCAGTTTGGTGGCGATGGGCTGGAAAATGCTCTTCACGTTGTCCGGAGCGTCCGGCTTCGGATCCCAGAGGTCGAGGTGCGACGGTCCGCCCTGCAAGTAGATGAGGACGACGCTCTTCGCTTTGCCCCAACCTGGGCCGCCAGTGATCTTGGACTCTTCGGCCTGCGCCTGCATCTTCAGCATCGAGCCGAGCGTCAGCCCGAACATCCCGCTGCCACCGACACGCAACACATCGCGGCGAGTCATTCCCTGTCGGCGGTCACACAAATCTTTCGCACGTTGGCCAAGAAGAGAAAGCATGGGTCGTCTCCGTTTGTTCTGAGCCTCTGAGAGTTAGGTCGAAAGTCAGGTAGAGAATGAATCGTCAAGGCGGCGATTATGCCTGTTGGCGATTTTGCAATCCATCCAATTTCACCGATTGAAGAGGAATGCCGGGGTGTTAATCAAGGCCCAAACCACGTCTTGAGCGGCTGTGAGCCGTTTGTTGCCGAGTTGGACCTCACTGTTTTTTACGTCGGCTTGAAGTTGCAACAGCCGGCCGTCCGGTGGGATCGGTTGGTTGACGAGTTCGAGTTTGCCTTGCAGTTCAACCAGCTTCGGATCGACCGGCAGAGGTTGGTTGGCGACTCCAAGAGCAGCTTGCAGGCCGACAAATTCTTGATCGACCACTTTGAAGTGCTTGGCCAGAAGAGCTGTTTGGGCAGCGGTTCGTTGAGCGACCGGCGTGGCGACAACGGCTTTGTAATCGTCGGCGAGCGTCAGGCCGACGTCGGTCTTGTCCACGGCGACTGAGATGCGGAAGCGACCGATGACATAATCCGGCTGATTGAATTTGTGGTGCATCACGATCTTCAATTGCGTGCCGCCTTCGATGTTGATGGCCTGCTTGCACTCGAACGTGGCCCAGTGAGTCACGCCGTAGGCCGGCGAGATGGCCCAGCCTTTGTTACCGTCGTTCGGATTGCCGTTGACGGCTTTCGCGATCTCGAAGTTCGCTTGGCTGAAGTCGGCGAGCGGCTTGTGCAGATCGACCTTCTTCGCTTCAGCCGGTTTCGCGGCGGGTGACGCGAAGACCTCGAATTCGCTGAGCACGAAGTTGCCGTCGCCCGCTCGTCCTGGTCCGCCATTCGGAGCTTTCGCGTCGGCGATCGCTTCGAGACGGAACGCGGTGATATTCCGCAGGTTTGTTGGGAACGTCATCGTCAGCACCGCGTTGCGAGCGCCTTTGGCTTCGACGACGACCGATCGATCCGATTCGACGGTCAGAGTTGTTTCCTTCGAGCCGGTCGCTGACGTCGGCAGCAGCGAAATCCATTCAACATGATTGGTCTGCTGTTTCTCCCATTCACCGATCTTCGCGACCAAGCGGTCGTCATAGGCTTTGATATCGGCTTGGCGAGCGGCGATGTTTTCCTGCCGCTTCTTTTCCATCTCGGCTCGTGCGGGAGCGATCTCCTTTTCGTAGGCGGCCAATTCTTCCTTCGTGCGAGCGATCGACTCTTCGCGTTTCTTCACCAAGTCGGGCATCCGTGCGGCGACGTCGGCGTCGCGCTGCTTGAGCGCGGCGATGATTTTTTGGTGATCCGCGTCGAGTTCGGCCATCGCGTCGGCGAACGCCTTGCGTTCGACGTCCACAGCCGGGCGATTGAGCACTCGCAGCGCGAGTTCATTGACGAGCTGCGCGTCATCCGGTTGGGCGGCGACGAGCTTCGTCAATTCATTGGTCGGATCGGCGATCGCTTCGGCGATGGTCGCTCCGCTGATGAGCGCCATGACCGGGCCAAGCTGCAAGCCGCCGGAGCGTTCGCATTCGCAGGCGCTCTCGCGGACGGGACGGCCGAACGTCGCGAAGAAGCCGCTTGGCAATTCGATGCCGGAATCGGGCAACGCCGCGGCACGAGAACCGGGAGCGACACCAGGAATTTTCGTGACCGTGCCGGTCGCACGATGCACCGTGTCGAACAACACTTCCGCCGGCAAGCGGCGCGGTTGGGCGTGCGAGTAGTTGATCTTGTCATCGACATTGAACGGGTTCGATTCGACCGACAACTGATACGTTCGCGACTTGCAGATCAGCTTCATCACATGCCGCACGTCAAAATTGCTGGCGAGGAATTCCTGCGTCAGATAGTCGAGCAACTCCGGGTTTGTTGGTGGGTTGCCCGCGCGGATGTCGTCGATCGGTTCCATGATGCCGACACCGAACATGTAGCCCCACAGCCGATTGACGTAGCTCTTCGCGAAGTACGGGTTGTCCTTCGACGTCAGCCAGTCGGCGAATTCCATGCGCCGCGGCTTCGGAGGCTGTCCAGCAGCGGGAGCGGCGGGCACCACTTGGTTGACGAGTGTGTACGGAAACTTCGGCGGAGTCGGCTGCGAGGTCCGTTCGTGCAAGACTTCGCCAGCGGCCCGGTCCACGACGCTCTCGTACAATGGTTTCGCACCTTCAACGGCGGTGCCGCCGATGTTGCGGTCGCCGCTGGCCGGGTCGCGGTCGAGACCGTACTGAGCGAAGTACGCAGCCGTCTCGTAGTATTGGTCCTGAGTCCAACGCTCAAACGGATGGTCGTGGCATTTGTTGCAGTTGAAGCGAATC
>CAZILR010000131.1:0-10118 GCA_964539995.1 uncultured Planctomyces sp. | reverse complement strand
TTCGGAAGTCTGGGCCAAGCGCTCGATCATTGGCCCGATGTTTGGCAGCGAGTCGTATTCGACGCTCGTGCTGCAGGCTTCGAAAGATTTCCACCGCGACCAGCGAGCTGCCTACAAAGAGGAACGGCTCGCGAAAATCGCCGAGGCGAAAGCCAAGGCCGATGACATCAAGAAGCGCGCGGCCGAAGCGAAAGCCGCCGGCAAAGAGTTCACCGAGGAGCCGGACCCAATCCCAACTTGGACCGAACCGACGACCGACGATCATTGGGACGCCGAGATGGTCAAGGCGTACTTCAACAATGACTACAAGAAAGCGTCGGTCAACGCGGTCGTCGAAACCGATTACTTCGACAGCCTCAATCAGCTCAACCAGCAGTTTCTGTACGCGATCATTTTCGTGACGATCATCCTTTCCGTCGGCGGTGTCTTCGGCGTGATGAACACGATGTTTGCGGCGATCAATCAGCGGATGAAAGACATCGGTGTGCTGCGATTGCTGGGCTATCGTCGCCGTTCGATCCTGGTTTGCTTCCTGCTGGAGTCAGTGCTGATCGCGATGATTGGCGGCCTGATCGGCGTCGCGTTGGGAAGTCTCTCCGACGGCTGGACCGCCAGCAGCATCGTTGGCAGCGGGCAGGGGGGCGGCAAATTCGTTGTGCTGCGATTAACGGTTGATGCGCAAGTGCTGGCCGTGGGATGTTTGCTGAGTTTGATCTTGGGCTTCGTCGGCGGCTTGATCCCGTCGCTGAGCGCGATGCGGTTGTCGGCCCTCGACGCGCTGCGATGAGCTGTTCCGTAGGGTGGGTCGAGCATCGCGAGACCCGCCGATCGCTGCGAACAAGCTGGTGGGTCTCGATGACTCGACCCACCCTACTGTTCGATTGGCGCAATCGGCACGCTCGGTGAGTATGGTTGAATAGCCATGCCCCGCACGTTCGCTGCGCGTGTGACGGTGCGAGCAATCGGTGCCGATCGAGCATTCGCTGTGCATCGCACGCTGCGCCACGGGTGCAGCGGATGCGGCTGACACGACGCGAACAAACGGCGTTTTTGATCTCGCTCCGCCGATATCTCCGTGTGATTTGTCAGAATCGACTTGCCGATTCTCGAAGCGTCGTTCGCAGCGTCCGCCACCCCAAGGCGTATCGCTCGCAGGAGTGGTGCGAGATGAAATCTCCGTTTGTTCGTTTCAGTCGTTTTGTTCGGACTCCGCTGTCGATCGCAACGATCGGCCTCTGCTTGTTGTCGGGCTGTCGGCACGTCCCCGGTTCGCGACATGCGTGCGAGGATCGTCAGGAATGCGAACCGTCTGTCGCGAACGATGGCGAGACTCGCGGGCCAATTGGCTACGAAGAGTCGAGTCTGAACAGCCCCATCAGCCCAGATGCCACCGAACCTCCGTTGGTCTCGCTGTCCGAGGAAGATTCGACTCCGTTGGTGCCGCGCGAGAATCCCGAAACGGCCAAGTCAGAGCCAGAAGTCGCGAGCCAACCCACCGCGCCAGCAGTGACTTCGGAAGAACCGACTCCGGCCGCAGAGACACCCGTAGTCGAGAAGACGGTGGAGCCGGAAAACGCCACGCAGCCGACTGTGGAAGCAAGTCCGCCGAAACGTGAACTTCCGGATTCCGATTTGGATTTGGACCTCCCTCGGCCCAAGAAGCCGGCCCCCACGCTCAAAGAGTTGGAGGACGAATTTTTCCCGGAGCCGACGGAACCCGCTCCAAAATTAGAGGTGCCTCCCGAACCGGTACAACGAACGGAGGAAGACGCCAAGCCGAAGTCAGAACCGAAGGTGGAGGTGAAATCTGAAGTTGCACCTCCAGTCGCCGCGAAAGAATTGGCGTCCGTCGAAAACGACAAAGCGACGGAAGTCCTCAAGCCAGCCCCTCGAAAAGAGCCTGTCCGCGTGAAGGAAGCGGTGCCTGCAATCGACAACGAAGTGCTGTCGTTGGATTCGTATTGCGACGGACTCGTGTTTGATGCCCAAGGCTTCGGATATGTGTCCCACAAAGATCGAATCGTGCGGTTCTCGCCGACGGGCGAGACCTCGGTTTGGGCTACGCTCAACAGCCCAAAGGGACATCGCATCGAGCCGGAAGGGACACACCTCGTGTGTGACACGGAACGTCGTGCGGTTCTACGTTTGTCGTTCGAAGGTAAAGTGGTCGGCACGGCAGCGAAGGAATGTGACGGCGTGGCTCTGCGTGCTCCGTACGACATCGCGATCGATCCGAAGGAAGGTTTCTACTTCACCGATCCAGGCTATGTGCAGATCAAGAATCCGATCGGCAAGCTGCACTTCGTCGATCGCAGCGGCAACGTCTCGGTCGTTGTCGCGAAGATCGGCTATCCGACCGGCATCGCGTTCGATGCGGAGCGGAACCGATTGCTTGTCGCCGAATCGCTGTTCAATCGCATCGTCGAATTCCGTCTTTCTGAGCCGGGCAAGATCGAATCGCACGAAGTCTTCGTCCAACTTCCGAAGTCGCCCGACAGCGAATATCACCTCGCCAATCTGTGCCTGGATGCTGCGGGGAATCTGTATGTGACGCAGCAGCGGACAAAGGCAGTGCATGTCTTCGACCCGCAAGGCCGCTCGATCGGCCGCTTCTCGACGGGTGAGGTGGCTCCGAGTTCCGTCGCTCTGCGTGCGCCCGATGCGGCCGAAGTGTTCCTCACCGGTGAACTGGAAGGCCGGACTCGCTACGGCAAGGTTATTCGGCTGAACCTCGGCAAGTGATCGACCAGCCCAATTCGGTCGCGAGGAATACGACGCACGATTGGGATCATCGACACGATCGCGACAACCGCACTGACCCAAAACGTCTCAGCACCCTGCGGGAAATTGGGCAGGCTCCGCAGAGTGCCCCATCTTTGCCGATCGAAGCGGGGGGTATACTTCCCATCCGCACAAAGTGCGTCCGGCTGGCGCTGCGCTCATCGAAGGCGTGCCGTCTCGGTCGCAACCAAAGTTGCCCTCGCTGGCGCTTCGGGTTGGTGTTTTGCAGCGGGAATGAACTGGGAGTGCGACGGTGTATCGGCACGGCAGTCTTGAGAATGGCATTCGGATCGTCACGGAGCATCTGCCGTGTTCGCGATCGGTGTCATTGGGAGTGCTGATTGATGCCGGGCCGCAAGACGATCCGCCGAGCTTGAGCGGCCTGGCTCACTTGTCGGAGCACGCTCTGTTTCAGGGAACCAGTGGTCGCAGTGCGTTTGAGATCGCTCGGCTGATGGATGTGGCCGGCGGTCAGATGGGTGCTTTCACGGCACGCGACTACACCTGCTTCTACGCGAACGTGCTCGACGAGTACCTGACCTACGCGACTGAATTGTTCGGCGACATGCTGCTGAACTCCGTCTTCCCAGACGAGAACATCGACCGTGAAAAACAAGCCGTGTTGCGTGAGATCGGACTGACTCGCGACACGCCGACAGAGCGAGTTCACCAGCAACTCAAACAATTGATGTGGCCGGGCCAAGCTCTGGGACACGCAGTGCATGGGAACTCCGAGTCTGTCGAAGGAGTGACTGGCGACGACGTGCGAGCGTTCGTGCGACAACATTACACGCCCGATCGGATCATCATCGCGGCTGCTGGTAACGTCGAACACGACGCGCTGGTCGATCAGATTCGCGACGGATTCTGGCGGCTGTCGGGGACTCGTCCTGCGCGGCGAGCGACGCGATCGCGATTTCGTTCCGGGGTCACTCTCGACGAATCGCCGGTCTCACAGGCGTACTTCGCGATTGGCCTGGAAGCTCCCGCGTACTGTGCGGCGGATCGGTATCCGCTGTTCTTACTCAATTCGGTGCTCGGCGGCGGCATGAGTTCTCGGCTGTTCCGCAAACTGCGAGAAGAGCGTGGACTGGTCTACGCCATCTCCTCGGAACTGCATGCCTATCGAGACGCCGGAGCATGGGTCATCGAAGGAAGCAGCGCGCCGGAACATCTCATGGCAGTCGTGGCGCTGGCGATCCTCGAACTACAACAACTTGCGACGTTCGAGACGCCGATCGACGAAGAGGAACTCTGGACCGCGAAGATGCAGGTACGCGGACAACATCTGCTCTCGGCGGAAAACGCTCACACGCGCATGAGCCGACTGGCGACGCAAGAGTTGTACTTCGGCCGACAAATTCCCGAAGCAGAAATCTTGGCGGAGATCGAAGCGGTCACGGTTGCCGATTTGAAGCAGACGTGCCGCGACCGGTTGCTGCCGGCCGTCGACCACTTGGCGTTGTCGGTGGTCGGCCCGGAGGCGTCTGAGTGTTACTCGCAGGAATCTTTGGAGGATTTGTTGGGTGAGTTCGCGTCGTGTGCGGCGTGAGTGTTTGATTTGAGATTTGAAATCTGGTGACAACATGGCTGTTCCTGAGAACGTCAAAAAGATGTGGATCGAAATCCAGAGGAAGTACGACTTCCCGGTCAACGCGATCGGTGTGCGGATCAATCAAAAGGATTCCGCCACGTTGAAAGTGTGGAAGGACGAGGGGATCGATCAGTTCCAGAAGAAGTGATCGCGAAGAGGTCGAGAGGATTCTCATGCTGACTCATGACAGTGATTCATCGGCGAGTGAAACGACGTTGCGGCGGGGCATTGCGGCGGCTCGCGCGGGGTTGCGCTCCGTCGCGGCGGCGCAGTTTGAACGTGCAGCCGAGAACTTGCCCGACGATCCCAATGTGTGGCTGTGGCTGGCTTGGGTCGCCAATTCGCCGGACAACACCATTCGTTGTTTGGAGCGGGTGTTGGAGTTGTCGCCGGGACATGCTGCGGCCACGGCGGGCCTGACGTGGGCTCGCGGCCTGTCGCAGGACACGCCGCAAGAACCGGTCTCGGTCCCGACGAATGTGACTGTTGCCGAGAGTCTCCCTCCAATCGTCCCCGTTGCTGAACCAACATCCGTCCCGGAATGCTTCGCGGTCAACGACGAATCCGCGCCAGAGGCGGACATCTCGAACGAGACTCCTGCCGAGCCTGTGTCGGACACGGTGGCCGATCCGCAACTGGGCTCTTCGGAAGAGACCAGCCCGATCGGCGAGTCGGTCGAACTGCCGGAAGAAGCTGCCCCGGAAGCGATCGCCCAGCAACTCGATGATTCACCGCCGTTCGATGCGACTCGTCGCCGTTGGAGCGATCTGGTGCAACAGGACTCGGAATCGTCGGCCGATGCGGCCGCGTGGCCAAGCCTAGTTCCACCGCCACTGCCAAGTTTCGTCCCACCGCCGTTGCCCACGGTGGCCGTGAATGCTCCGGCCGAACGAGAACCGTTCTCGCCGTCGCGATTCCAAGAGATGTTCGCTGCGAATCCGATTGCTCCCGCTGAGCCAACACCTGACGCCGGTCTCACTCAAGAGGCCAACACGGACGTCGAGGCATTGACGAAGTCGTTCAACCCACCGACCGCGGACATCTCGGCAGACGGACGGCCGCTGGTGATGGTTGTCGATGACAGTCCCACGGTGCGCAAACTCGTCTCGCTGACGCTTGAGCGCCGTGGCTATCGAGTCATCTCCGCGTTCGACGGCGTGGCCGCGATCAAAGAACTCGGAACATGCCGTCCCGACCTCATTCTGCTGGACATCAACATGCCTCGGTTGGATGGCTATCGGCTGTGCAAGCTCATCAAGAAGCACGAGGCGACGCAGACGATTCCGGTCGTGATGCTCTCAGGCAAGGACGGGATGTTCGACAAGCTCCGGGGCCGATTGGTCGGCTGCTCGGATTACATCACCAAGCCGTTTGAAGCGGATGCACTGACTCACAAAGTCGCGAAGTACCTGACCTCCGCCAGCAGTTCACTGTAGCCGCACCATGAATTCCCAAGAGTCACTTTCGACAGAAGCCGCTGACTGGTCGCCGCAAGACGACCAGTTGGAGACGCTGTTGGTGCATCTCGTGGGACGGCTCGAACAGCAGATGTTGACGCTTGAGCGGACGGATCACGTCAAACGGATGATCCGGACCATTGAGGTCTCGCTGGGAATGTTGGTCACGATCATCGACACGGGGATCGAGAACTACGACCTCCAATTCTTTTCGCACGAGCTGCCCTCCGTGTGGCGGCTCCGCGAACGAAGCAAAGTCGTGCTCGACGCCCTGGACCGCGAGTCGTGGACCGGAATTTTCGGACTCCACCCGAAAGCCAAGAGCACGACACTGACCATGTACCGTAGTCTCGGCAAGAATTTCTCGCAGATGTTCCGAGATCTGATTGCTCGGTTCGGCGAAGAGTTCCAATCGTCGCAACGACGCGAAGCCTTCCGCGAAAGCTGCGTGGTTTTTCTGGACGACTTCCTCCTGCGTTGGTGACCCCTGACCATGCCCGCTACCGTCCTTGTCGTCGATGACAGTCCCACCGCGCAAAGGCTGATCCGCTTGGCCGTCGAAGCTGGCGGGTATCGTGTGCTCACGGCGTCCGACGGTGACGAAGCGATCGACGTCGCGCTGCGTGAACGCCCCGATCTGGTCGTCCTAGACATCATCTTGCCGAAGAAGAACGGCTTTCAGGTCTGTCGGCATCTCAAGGCGTTGCCGGAGACCTGCGGAATCAAAGTCGTGTTGCTCAGCAGCAAGTCTCACGAGATGGACATCCTGTGGGGCAAGCGCCAAGGAGCCGACGGCTATCTGACCAAGCCGTTCGAATCGGAGCAGTTGCTGACCTGCATCGTGTCCGCCCTGCAAGCAGAATCCGCGACGCTGCTCGTTCCAAGTTCGATCGGCGAGGATCTGCGACTGCCGACTCTCGAAAAACAAAGTTGTGAGGTGCGATCGTGACCGAACTGTTGCTCTCGCCGGACAAGGCCGCTGCCGCCGAAGAACTCAGCCTGCATGAACTGGCTGCGAAAATCGCACGCGAGACGCTTGGAACAATTTCCGAAACCAACGTCTCCGAATCCGCCCCCCCCGGCGTGAAGCATGTGGTGTTCGTGCTCGACGACACGCAGTACGCCGTACCAATGGAAAACGTGCTGGAACTGCAACGTCTGCCGCGCATCACGCCTCTGCCGTCGTCTCCCGAATGGTTGCGCGGCGTCACGAGTCTACGCGGCGATGTGCTGTCGGTCGTCGATCTGCGTTCGCTGCTGGGGCTTCCTCCGGCAGAGAGTTCCGTGTCGCAACGGCTGGTCGTGGTCCGCTCGACCGTGGAAGAGATCGCAACCGGCTGGATCGTCGACCGGATGATCGGCGTGCGTCGGCTGGCGATGGACGACATGCAGCCCAGTTCGACACTGACCATCGGAGCCGCCGTCCGCTTCTTGAGCGGGATTGTCGACTGCGAAGGTCAACTGATCGCCGTGCTGGACGTCAACCGCGTTCTTTCGTCGCCAGAGATGCGACAGTTCGAACCAACGTGGCAAGCAGACGTCGCCTAAACATCAAACAAACTCAACGCACTCGCCATTGTCACTCACGACTTCTCTGGCTCCTCTGGGTCGATCTGGTATGTCGTGTCGCCGAGATTGACCAGAACCGGTTCATCGAAGGCAATGTACTTCGCCAGCGCGGCGTGTTTGGCGGCAAGATCGAAGTACTCGCGGCTGAACTGGCGGATGCGAGTTGCCTTCTTGGCTTGCTCGTCGGAGACGGTGGAGTCTTGCCATTGATTGTTCTTGCGGAAGAACGATTTTTGGCCAACCTGGCGGAGATTCGATTCGTCCGACAGACGTTTGGCCGCGTCAGCCGACCGGTCACCATCAACAGCGCCGCGGTTCCGGCTGAGGCTTGACGTTGGCCCCGATTGTGGTGCCGCGGACTTTCCACTGGCGGCCGAGGCCCCGCCGAGACCTCCGCCAGCAAAACGGGCTGGAGCATTCTCTGCGGCTTGCAATTGCCCCTTGAAGGCCCGCTGCTCGAAGCCTTCCGCGCCGTCAGCCTTTTGGAGTTCGCGTCGGGCGACACCACTCGCGCGAGTCGTGTTGCTGGCGTCGGCGAGACGCACGTTTTCGTCGGCAAGGAAGCTCGTGTACGGCGTCAGGATGCCGTGCTGGATCGAAAGCCGCACGAGTTCATCGACCAGCTCTTGGTTTTGGCCGCGCAGGTCAAGTTCGTCGATGATCTCGCCGACTCGGCGAGTCGCCCATAGCTTCTCGACGAAGCCGAAGGTCTCGTCGTTCGACTTCGCGACGAAGCTGGCGGGGAAGGCGAATGTTTTCTTTTCGTCGGCCGCGACTCCGGTCAGTGTGACTTTGGCGGCTCCGGCCTGGCGATAGCGGCCGACCCAGACGAGCTGCTCGCCTTGGAACAGGTCCGTCAGTTGTCGCGGGTAGGTGCGGCTGATGAGCGGCGTTGTTGATGCTGGGACGACGGCATCGATCTCGACGTTGAGCGCGATGTCCGTCAACACGGGAGAGCCGATCTTGCGGTACAAGCTCGACACGGACGCTTCGATGTTTTCGCTGGGTCGGACGTAGACCGACTGACCACGATGATCTCGTGAGATGCGATCGAGCAGCCGGCTGTTGACGTCAAAGCCGACGCCGAAATTGAAAATGCGAGCGTTAACTTTGTTGGACTCTTTGGCCTTTGCGGCGATCCGTTGCTCGTTGAGTTCGCCAACCGTCGGGATGCCGTCGGTCAGGAACAAGACGTAGTTCGGTCGCTTCGGATCTGTCAGTTGATGGAGCGCGGTCTGCAAGGCTCCGTCGATGTTCGTGCTGCCGCCGGCGTACAGGCCATCGGCAAAGCCGAGCGCAGCTTTGATCGTCGCTTCGTCGGCGCGTTGCAGTTCAGGACGAAAACTCTCGACGGCCGAGTCGTAGACGACGACGTTGAAGTTGTCCTCCGGCCGCAGTTGTTGCAGCAAGAACTTGAGTGCTCCACGAGCCTGCTCGAATTTCTGCCCGGTCATGCTGCCGCTGCGGTCGATGACGAAGACGCACGTCTTCGGCAGCGGCTTCGCGTCTGGCCGGACGTCCGGGCTGGCGAGCATCAAGAAGTAGCCGTCTTCGCTGTCTTTTGGTCGATAGCTCAGCACGCTCATGCCGACTGCTCCGCGTTCGGTGCCGAACAGCAGACGGAAGTCGTCAGGGTTGGAGACGTGGTTCAGCGACAGCTTGCAGACAGCGTGTGTGCCGTCGGGTCGAGCTAGTTCGATCGTGTGCGTGGGGCTGTAGACCGCCTTCAGCGGCTCAGACGTTTCGAGTCGCACGGCGATGTTCAGCGATTCGATTGGATGATGGGCGTGCTTGTGAGTCCCGATCGGTAGCAGCAGGTCGGTCAGACCACTGTCGCTGCGGAGCAATTGCTGGTAGCGAATCTCGACCTTCCTCTCCGCCTGCGGCGGCACGGGAAAGACGCTCGTTTGAAACAGCCCTTGGCCAAGGTATTCGAGCAGAGCCGGGTCTTTACGTTGGCGGACGATGGACTCGTAAATCGCGCGGGCTTCTTCCTTTTTCATCAGCTTGCCGGCCAGTTCCTTGCCATCGACCAAGAGCGTGAGCTGGCTGACCGCCGCATTCTCCGGCATCGGGAAGAGCAGTTGGGCTTCGAGCACTTGGCTGCTGACGTTCTGGAAAACCTGCGAAAGCTGCACGGTCGCGATCTGGTCTTTGACCGTGACGTTCATGTCCACCGACCGGACTTTGTAGAACGACGGCGGTGGAATTGGCCGGGGTGGAGCGGGATGCGGCAGCCGAATGACTTTGGCTCCGTGGTCGATGATGACCACTTGTGCTTGAGCGAGGTTGGCAAACAGGGCCGCGAAGGCGGCGACGACGAGAGTCCAAAATCCTCGCTGCATGGCGATTGCTCCTTGTCTGGGACCGCGAGCCGAAGGCGAATAGGGCGGTTCGACAGGTCGTCGCTGGCTGAAGTTCCCGAAAAATTTCGGCTGCTTGCTGGCCTCGGAAGGCAGGTCTACACTCGCGCGGCGGATTTGCAAGATGAGTTTGCCGGCCCAACGGAGCGATGTGACGTGGAGATTTCGGTCAACGGAGAGCCTCGGCAAGTCGAGGGGGGCTGCACGGTGGCGAGGCTGCTGGAGGAGTTGAAGTTGCAGCCGCGCTATCTGGCGGTTGAACGGAATCAGGAGCTAGTACCGCGAGCGACTCATGCGGCCTGCGTGCTTCAGCCGGGGGATTGCGTCGAGATCGTGACGCTCGTGGGTGGCGGC
>CAZILR010000130.1:0-10161 GCA_964539995.1 uncultured Planctomyces sp. | reverse complement strand
CCGAGGGTGAGCAAGCCGGACGACTGAAAGAGGCTGCGGAATTGCAATTGTCGTTGCTGGCGGTTTTGTAGGATGGCCGCCCTCGGCCGTCCTGCGTTTGAAATCGAGACTGGTGCGGAAAACAGGACGGCCGAGGGCGGCCATCCTACGCCGTGTAACCGGCACATGGGGGCGACGAATCCTGTTTGGGTTTTTGCCGGCAGGAATTTCTTCGTTGCTTTTCCGCCATGCGGATGGTGTTCTGGATGGCATGTCCACGACGTTACGACAACGCGAGCGAGCGGAGGCGATCGACTGGTCGTTGGTGCGCGAGCGTTTGGACAAAGCGACGGCAGCCACCGAGTCGGCGTCGCGTGTCTCGCCGGAACGAGCACGCGAAATCCTGGATACTCGCGCGCGAGCGTTGGCGCGAGTGCAGCAAGCGGAACCTGACGCGGGAGAAGTGTTAGAAGTCGCGACGTTCGCTTTGGCGGATGAGCGATATGCCGTCGAGACACGCTTCGTCAGTGAAGTCACTCGGCTCGTGGATTGCACGCGAGTGCCGGGGACGCCGGACTTTCTGCTGGGGGTGACGAACCTGCGCGGGGAGATTTTGAGCGTCGTTGACCTGCGGAGACTCTTTGGCTTGCCGACGCGCGAGTTGTCGGAGGACGCGCGCGTCGTGGTGCTCGGCGGCGAGCGGCCGGAGTTTGGCGTGTTGGCAGAGGCGGCTCACGAAGTGGTCACGTTGCGGCGAGACGAGTTGCTTGAACCGCCCGCCTCGGTGACCGGCGTGGAGCGAGAATCTCTGCGAGGCGTGACTCGCGATGCGTTGATCGTGCTGGATGGAGCGGCGTTGTTGCAGGACGCGCGATTGTTCATCGACGAAGGGAATGACGAATGAAGAATTACGAATGACGAAATTGTTAATTCGTCATTGTTAATTCGTCATTGCGAAGGTGGCATCATGATGCGACTGACGGTGGGGCAACGGATGTCGGCGGGGTTCGCGCTGCCGGTGATCATCCTGACGGTGATTGGATGCGTCGGGTATCTCAACACCGCGAGCCTGATCACGAACAGCGAGCGGGTCACACACACGCACGAGGTGCTGGGCAACCTCGAACTCATTCTGTCGTTGATGAAAGACGTCGAGACCGGGGCAAGAGGCTTTGCCATCGTCGGTGAGGACAAATATCTGGAGCCGTATGAGGCTGCGATTCCGCGCGTGGACACGACGATGGCTGAACTCAAATCGCTGACCAGGGACAACCCGGTTCAACAGCGGCGGCTGGAAGCGTTGGGGCCGAAGCTCACCGCGCGCGTCAAACACTCAACGTCGGTCGTGGCGGCGGCTGGGGCGGACAAGAAAAATCTCGAAGCCTCGCGAGCCATTGTCGCCAATGGTTTGGGAAAGAAACTCTTTGACGAAATTCGAGCGATGGTTGCAGAGCTTCGCGACGAGGAACTTCGGCTTCTGCAGGAGCGTGATACCAAAGCGCTCGACAGCGCGAACCTTGCCAAGTACTCGATTCTGACGGGAACCTTCTTCGGATTGGCAATCGTGCTGCTCGGCGGATTTCTGATCTCCCGCTCGATCACGGGACCGATCCGCGAAGCGGTCGGCAAGCTGACTTCGACGAGCGCCGAGTTGCTCGCCGGGACGACTCAGCAAGCGGCCGGGGCACAGGAACAAGCCGCTGCCGTCTCTGAAACGACCGCGACCGTCGATGAAGTCACGCAGACCTCCGAGCAGAGTGCTCAGCGAGCCAAAGGAGTCGGCGAAGCGGTCCAACGCACGGTTGAGATCGGTCATACCGGACGCAAGGTGGTCAGTGAATCGGTCGCCGCGACCAACAAGGTCAAGGAGCAAGTCGAATTGACTGCCGAGAACATCCTCACGCTGGCTGAGCAAGCTCAGGCGATTGGCGAGATCATCGCGACCGTCAACGACATTGCCGAGCAAACCAACCTGCTGGCGTTGAACGCGGCCATCGAAGCCTCTCGCGCGGGTGAGCAAGGCAAAGGCTTCTCGGTCGTCGCGGCCGAGGTCAAAGCTCTCGCCGATCAATCGAAGAAAGCCACGTCGCAGGTGCGGCAGATTCTCGGCCAAATTCAGAAGGCGACGAACTCAGCCGTGCTCTCGACCGAAGAAGTGACGAAGGGAGTCGCCGGCGCGATCCGCGTCGCAGGGCAAGCGGGCGACACTTTCAACGCACTTACGAGCAAATTAGAGGAGGTCTCTCAAGCGAATGATCAAATCGTCGCTTCTGCCGGGCAGCAAGCGGCGGGCATGAGCCAGATTCATCAAGCGATCCGCAACATCGACCAGGTCACTCGCCAAAACCTCACGGCCACTCGCCAAGCCGAGCAGGCGGCTCAAGACCTCAACAACCTCGGCAACCAACTCGCGGCAATGATCGCGAGATGAAGTTCGTAGGATGGCCGCCCTCGGCCGTCCGTGTTTGAGACTGAAACGAAGAGGACGGCCGAGGGCGGCCATCCGACAGGCTCGCACATGGACAAGGACAAACTCGCCAAGCTGTTGATGGCGACGTTCCTCGAGGAACTCGGCGAGCATGTTCGCGCGCTGAACCGCGACTTGCTGGCGATGGAACAAAGTTCGCCCGGTTCGGATCGCACGGAATTGTGGAAGCTGCTGTTTCGCTCGGCTCACAGCTTGAAGGGGGCCGCGCGGTCAGTGAATGTCGAGTTGATCGAGCGCGCCTGCCATCATCTCGAAGAAATTTTGAGTTCCGCTCGTGACGGTCATTTGACGCTCGCGCCGGAATGGTTCGCATTGTTGTTCGAGACGGCGGACGCCATCGAGAACGCAGGGGGACGGCTTCGAGAGCAACGAAGCCTCGACGATTCCACTCTCGCTGCGTTGCTGCCGCGACTGGAGGCAGTGATCACGCCGCCAGCCGCGAACGTGTCCTCGGCGAATGAGTCAGTTGAAACGATCTCGACACCACCAACGATGATCGGCGAGCCGGAGGGCGTTAGCCCCCGGACCTCAATGTCGCCCGGAGTTCGTCCGGGGGCTGACGCCCTCCGGTTCGCCGGGGGACCACAAGTCACAACCTCCGTGCGCGTGACCGCCGAGAAACTCGACACGTTGCTCGCCCAAAGTGGCGAGTTGCTTGTCGCTCGGCGGCGAGTCGCCTCGCGCGGCGAGACGTTGGCGAACATTCGCGAATCGCTCACCGAATGGCGGGCCGAATGGAAAGGTGTCGAAAAGCCGATTCGCGATCTTCTGCAAGCCCACGAACGTGGTGCGAGTGTCGAAGCGTTGCCGGCCCGCGCGGCCCAAACGCTGGCACATGCGAGTGACCGACTGCGGCAACTCGAACGTGATCTCGACGGCTTGGCGGTCGATGCCGTGTCCGACGAGCGGCAACTCGATTTTGCGGCGAGTTCGCTGGACGCCGAGGTCCGCCGCATTCGCATGTTGCCGTTCGCCGAGGCGTGCCAGGGCCTCGATCGAGCCGTTCACGATCTCGCTCGCGCAACGGGCAAGGAAGTTGAGTTGGTCATCGAGGGGGGGGAGGTTGAACTCGATCGCTCGGTTCTCGAAGGCTTGAAAGACCCGCTGTTGCATTTGGTTCGCAATGCGGTCGATCACGGAGCGGAATTGCCCGATCAGCGTCGTGAACGAGGCAAATCGCCGCGTACTCGGATCACGGTTTCGGCCGCGCTGCACGGCAATCATGTCGAGGTGGTGGTCGCGGATGATGGGCAGGGCCTCGACCTCGCTGCGCTGCGCGAGCAAGTCCGCCGCAAAGGCTTGCCGGAACCGGCTGAGGATCGCGAACTCGCGCGAGTCATCTTCCAATCGGGATTCTCGACCGCGCGAATCATCACCGACGTGTCCGGCCGAGGCGTTGGCCTGGATGTCGTCAAGAGTCGCGTCGAAGCGTTACGCGGTTCTGTCGATCTGGCGTTCGAGTCGGGACGCGGCACACGCTTCGTCCTCGCCGTGCCGCTGACGTTGACGACGTTGCAAGTGCTGTTGCTCGAAGCGGGCGGTCAGACATTCGCTGTGCCCAGCAACTTCATTCGGCGGTTGGTCCGCATCAACCCCAACGATCTCCGCACCGTGCAAGGCCGCGAAGTGTTGTTACTCGGCGATGCACCGCTGCCACTCGCCTCGTTGGCCGATGTGCTGGGCTTGGCTCAGCCCCAAAGGGGTGGCCATAAGCCAGCCCAGGGCAACGCCCTGGGTAGCGATCACACCACAATATCCAAAGCCCTGAAGGGGCGGCATCAAGGTGTCCGCCAGAGTGGTCTCGCCCCTTCAGGGCTTGCAGGCGTGGATGATTCGCCAACCCAGGGCGGCGCTCCCGCTGGTCGCTTGCCCTGGGCTGGCATATCGCTGCCCCGTTGGGGCGAATCCACGAGCAAAGCAGCGGCGGCAATCAGCGCCAGCCAGGGATCGGACGCTAACATCCCTCGCTCCCGCGTCGGGTTAGTGTGTGCGGCGGGTGATCGCGAAGTCGTGTTTGCCGTCGATGAATTGCTGACCGAGCAAGAGGTCGTCATCAAGAATCTCGGAGCTCGCATTCGTCGAGTTCAACAGGTTTCCGGGGCGACGCTGCTGCCGTCCGGACGGATCGCGTTGCTGCTGAATGTTCCCAGCGTGATCCGCACGGCGCTCAGCCAGACGGCGACGCCCACGATGGCTCCGGCAGCGGAACTCGCGGAGACCTCGCGACGGCGGCTTCTCGTTGCCGAGGACGTGGTCACGACGCGCATCTTGATGAAGAGCATTCTCGAAGCGGCCGGCTACGACGTGGCAGTGGCTCCCGATGGAGCGGCGGCGTGGCAACGTCTTCAAGAGCACGGCGCGGATTTGCTCGTCAGCGACATCGACATGCCGCGCATGAGCGGCTTTGATCTGACCGCTGCGGTCCGAGCGTCATCGAAGTTCGCCAAGCTTCCGATTATTCTGGTCACGGCTCGCGAAACCGACGCCGACAAGAAACACGGCATCGAGGTCGGAGCCGATGCGTACCTCGTCAAAAGCGCGTTCGATCAACGGCACCTGCTGGAGACGATCTCGCAGTTGTTGTGAGTAGGATGGCCGCCCTCGGCCGTCCTTGTTTGAGATCTCAAATTTGAAATCTCAAATCTCAAATGGACGGCCGAGGGCGGCCATCCTACTGGAACCCATCATGCTGCGCGTGCTGATCGTTGATGACTCACCGACCGCACGCGGGCTGTTGGCCGGCATCCTCGGCAGCGATCCGGAAATTCAAGTCGTCGGCGAGGCGACGAACGGAGTCGAAGCGGTTCAGCGAACGCGCGAACTCAAGCCGGACCTCGTGACAATGGACGTGCGCATGCCGCAGATGGACGGCTACGCGGCGACCAAAGAGATCATGATTCACTCGCCGACACCGATCGTGATCGTGACGGCCAGCCTGAGCGCTCGCGATGTCGCGGCCACGATGCGAGCGCTGGAAGCGGGAGCATTGACGGTGCTCGAAAAGCCGGTCGGCTCGGCGTCGCCGCGATTCGAGGAACAGGCTCGGCAGTTGATCGCGACGGTCAAAGCAATGGCCGATGTCAAAGTCGTGCGGCATCACCGGTCGAGTCACGGAGCGAACGTAGGTTGGCCGCCCTCGGCCGACCGTCTCTCGAACCGCTCGGCCGAGGGCGGCCAAGCGACGAAAACTCGTCGCGCCCGCATCATCGCGATTGCCGCATCGACTGGTGGGCCGGCGGCATTGCAAAGCATCTTGTCGCAGCTTCCGGCGAATCTACCCGTGCCGATCGTGATCGTGCAGCACATCAGCCGAGGCTTCATCACGGGTTTGGCGACGTGGCTGGGGACGACGTGCAAGCTCGATGTGCGAGTCGCTCGCGATGGCGAGCCGCTGTCGCCGGGGGCTGTGTATTTCGCTCCCGAAGATCGACACCTCGGAGTTCGCGGCCGCACGAATCTTGCGCTGTCGGACGAACCGCCGATCGGCGGCTTTCGCCCGGCCGGCACGTTTCTGTTTGAGTCGGTCGCCAAGTCGTTCGGCTCGGAGATGGCTGCCGTCATTCTGACCGGCATGGGTGACGACGGCGTGCAAGGACTCCGCGCCGTGCGAGCGGCAGGCGGAACCGTGATCGCTCAGGACGAGGCCACGTCGGTCGTGTTCGGAATGCCTGGAGTGGCAATCGCGGAAGGGTTGGTGGACGATGTTCTTCCGATTGAAATGATCGCAGGAAGGTTGCAAGAGTTGATTGCGTCGTGATGTGGAGGACGGCCGAGGGCGGCCATCCTACGAGATTCATCAGGAGTCACGCTCATGCCCAAAATTCTCATTGCCGAAGACAGTCCGACGCAGGCTCTGCAACTGCAAGCGTTCTTGGAGGACGCGAAGTTTGAGGTCGAAGTTCAGCCGAACGGCGTGAAAGCGTTGGCCGCGATCCCGACCGCACGGCCGCAGATCGTGCTCACCGACCTCGACATGCCGGAGATGAACGGTCTGCAGTTGGTTTTCGCGATTCGCAAGCAGCATCCGTCGATCCCGGTCGTACTGATGACGGCTCACGGAACCGAAGAGACCGCCGTTCAAGCTCTGCAAGCCGGAGCCTCCAGCTACGTCCCGAAGCGAATGCTCGAACGGGACATCGTGACCATTCTGCGGCAGTTGCTCAGCGTGCAAAGCGAGCAACACTCGCAACAGCAGTTGTTCGATTGCCTGTCGCAAACCGAGTCGCGCTTCTCGCTGCCGAACGATCCGAAGCTCGTTGGGGCGGTACGCGGCTTCATTCACGAGCACCTCTGCCGCGTGAAGCTCAGCGATCACACCGGCTTGATCCGCCTGGGCGTCGCGCTCGACGAAGCCCTGACCAACGCGATGTGGCACGGCAATCTCGAATGCAGCTCCAAGCTCCGCGAAGGGGACGGCCACGAGTTCGACGAGTTGCTGACCAAACGCCGCCAGGAACCGCCGTACTGCAATCGCCGAGTCGATGTTCACGCGACGTTCTCGCATGCTCAAGCCACCATCGTCATCCGCGACGAAGGCCCCGGCTTCGACGTGTCGCAAATTCCCGACCCGACCGACCCCGAAAACCTCATCAAAGCCAGCGGCCGCGGCTTGCTCTTGATCCGCGCCTTCATGGACGAAGTCTTCCACAACGCCAGCGGCAACCAAATCACGATGATCAAACGCCGTGAGAGTTCGTAGCTTGGACGCCCTCGTCCGAGCTGACCGGACGTCGGCGTCCGGTCTACGGTTTCTTCACGCCCTGCGGCCGCGTTACCCTACATTGACTGATGTTTGCCCATTTGGGATTCCGGTCTTCCGAACGAGGTGACTTTCGATGGTTCGTGTCATTGCCGTGCTGAGCTTGATGGTCGTCTCTGCGACGGCGAATTCGTTGGCCGCCGAATCATTGACGCTGCTTCCCTCCGAAATCGTGCTCACCGGCCCGGAGGCACGTCAGCGAGTGCTCGTGCAGGCGACGACCGGATCGCAAATCGTCGGCCAAGTGACGAACGGTTCCACGCTGGAATCGTCGGACGCCAAGGTGGCAAAGATCGAGGACGGCTTCGTCATCCCCGTCGGCAACGGCAAGGCGACGATCACTGCGAAAGTCGGGGATCAAACAGCGACCGCCACCGTGAAGGTCGAAAAGTTTGAGCAGCCGCACTCGTGGAGCTTTCGGAATCATGTGCAATCGGTGTTATCGAAGTCCGGCTGCAACATGGGAGCGTGCCACGGTGCGGTGGCAGGAAAGGGAGGGTTCAAACTCTCGCTACGCGGTTACGATCCGGACGCCGATTTTCGGACGCTGACCCGGCAAGCTCGCGGGCGTCGCATCGTGCCAAGCGATCCGGGACGAAGTCTCGTTTTGACGAAGCCGTCGGGTGCGATCCCGCACAAGGGAGGGCTGCGGTTCGATGTCGATTCGTTGGAATACCGCGCGATCGCCGAATGGATCGCGGCCGGACATCCCGCTCCGAGTGTTGACGACGCTCGGCTGAAGCAACTCGAAATCCTGCCGACTGCTTCGCAGCAGAAGAAAGGGGTGAGTCAGCAAATGATCGTGCGAGCACACTTTTCGGACGGGCATGTCGAAGACGTGACGCGCTGGTGCAAATTCACATCGGCTAACGCGACCGTTGCCAGCGTTGATGACCGGGGATTGGTGACGATCACCGGTTCTGGCGAGGGAGCGATTAGCGCGTGGTATCTCAGCCAGAATGTGATCGCGACGGTCAGTTCGCCGTATGAAACGCCAGTGGATGCGGCGGTCTTCGCGAACGCCGAGCGATCCAATTTCATCGACGACCATACGCTCGCGAAGCTGAAGAGCTTGAACATTCCGCCGTCGCCGCGCTGTTCTGATTCAGAGTTCCTGCGCCGAGCGTTCCTCGACACGATCGGCGTGTTGCCGACGGCCGACGAAGTGCGAGCGTTCCTCGCGGACGAGTCGCCCGACAAGCGAGACAAGCTGGTCGATCAACTGCTGACGCGGCCGGAGTTCGTCGATTACTGGGCCTACAAGTGGTCCGACTTGCTGCTGTTGTCGGGTGAGAAGTTGCGACCACAAGCGTTGAAGTCGTTCTACGCCTTCATTCGCCAGAACGTCGCCGACAACACGCCGTGGGATGAGTTCGTCCGTCAGATCGTGCTCGCGAAGGGGAGCACGTTCGACAACGGAGCCGCCAATTTCTACTCGCTGCATCAAGACCCGTTGGACATGGCCGAGACGACCTCAATGGCATTCCTCGGCATGTCGATTCAATGTGCTCACTGCCACGACCACCCGTTGGAGAAATGGACCAACAACGATTACTACGGCTTCGCCAGCCTGTTCGCTCGCGTGCGCGGCAAAGGTTGGGGCGGCGATTTTCGTTCGGGCGATGGGCACCGGGTCATCTTTCTGGACGATGAGTCCGAAATCCTTCAACCGCGCACCGGCAAGCCGCAGCCGCCAAAGCCGCTCGACGGACAAGCGTTGTCGTTCGAGAGCACCGAGGACCGCCGCGTTGCCGTCGCCTCGTGGTTGACGTCTCCCACGAATCCGTACTTCAGCCGGGCGATCGTGAACCGAGTCTGGGCGAATTTCTTCGGAATCGGCCTCGTCGAGAAAGTTGATGACCTGCGACTGACGAACCCACCCAGCAACCCGGAGTTGTTCTCGGCGCTCGCAGCGTTTTTGGTCAGCAGTGATCGCCCCTACGACCTCAAGAAGTTGATGCGGCTGATCCTCACGTCACAGAGTTATCAGCGAAGCAGCCAAGCCACCAAGGGCAACGAACCGGATGAGCGATTCTATTCGCGCTACTACCCGAAGCGCCTGAAGGCCGAGATTCTGCTCGACATCATGTCGCAGGTGACCGCTTCACCCACGGCGTTCAAAGACTTTCCGGCCGGTACGCGAGCGATGCAGCTTCCCGATGCCAACATTGCCTCCGACTTCCTCAAAACATTCGGTCGTCCCGAACGCATCCTGACCTGCGAGTGCGAACGCTCGGACGAGCCGAGCATGACGCAAGTCCTCCACATCTTGAACGGCGAGACGCTCATTCAAAAACTCGAAGCGAAGGACAACCGGCTGAGCAAGCAACTCGAAGCGAACACCTCAGCCGAACAACTCGCCGAGGAACTCTTCTTGTCGGCGCTCAGCCGCTTCCCGACGGATCGCGAGCGTAAAAAGATGTCTGAGATCATCAGCGTCGCCAGCCCCGACGAACGCCGCCAGGCCATCGAGGATTTGTACTGGAGCGTGCTCAGCAGCAAAGAATTCTTGTTCAACCGGTGACGATCAGAGCGAAAGTGACGACAGGCAAATCGGTCTGAGTTCTGCCAAAGAGTCAGCCGATAACATCAGAACTGCTTGATGGCACTTGGGTGTTACGGTAGCTTTTCCCTCCACGATGTTCTGGCCGAGCGATCGACAGCCCTCGGCCTTTCCCGCCTGAACTCCGCCCTCCTGACGAGACCTGCCGATGCGATGGATTCTGCGCATCAACGTGGCCGCGCTCTGCGTGCTTGTTGTGTCCATTTCCGTTGCGGCCGAGTTGCCCTCGGCGGACCTTCCGATCGAGCAAGTGATCGACCAATTCGTCCAGCAACGACTGGACGCCGAGAAAGTCGCTCCGGCTCCGCAGGCGGACGACACGAATTTGCTGCGTCGGCTGATGCTCGATGTCGCGGGACGCATCCCGACGGC
>CAZILR010000129.1:6869-10228 GCA_964539995.1 uncultured Planctomyces sp. | reverse complement strand
GGTCGAAGAACTCTTCGGCACGGGACACTCGCGAGCCACGAAGACAGTCTCGCCGACGTGGGCTTGGCCACCCGCTCAGACGCCCTGCCGTTATTGGCTGGCGAACGTGGATGGCCAACGGCGACTGTATCCGGTCGAAGAGACGCCGTTGGGCGAAATTCCTCACGACGGAGTCCACTCGCTCGGAGGACGCGCGGCCAACGAGCGGCTCGCAGACAGCACGCTCGTCATGGCGAGTTGCGATCCGGCCGTCGGCTTATTGGCTCGCGTCTATGAGCAGGTCACGGGCTATCGCTTGCTGGCGTTTCCGCGATCCAGCCGGATGGCGTTGCAATTGCTGCGGCAAGGATTGGTGCATGTCGCTGGCGTCCACTTGAGCGTGGCGGATGAAACGGCCGGCAACGCCGCTCCCGTGCGCGAGATCGTCGGCGAATCCGCATCGTTGCTACGAGTCGCCTCCTGGGAAGACGGCGTCGTGGTCGGCACGGGCGTCGCCGCTTCCACGCTGCGAGGCGTGTTGCGCGAGCGTCTCACTTGGATTGGCCGCGAACCCGGTTCGGGTGCTCGGCAATGTCTGGATGAGTTGCTCGGTCAACGTCCCGCGCCGCGCCGGCTGGCTCGCGATCATCGCGGAGTCGCAGAGGCAATTCGTTGCGGCTGGGCCGACGCGGGGGTTTGTCTGAAGCTGGTCGCCGACGAAGCCGGACTTCGCTTCCTGCCGGTTCGCACCGAAGGTTTCGACCTGTGCTTCACCAGCAAGCACGAGCAAGACCCACGCGTGCAAGCTCTGGTGCGAGTCATCCAATCCGGCGAGTACCGCGGTTTGCTCGGCGAGCTACCCGGCTATGACGTCTCTCAAACTGGAACACTCCAACCGGTGAGTTGAAACACCCTTCGAGAATCTTCGCAGGGGCCTCATTGCAGTTCCAGAACTTTCGCCACCGCGAGATGCCGCGCGGCTTCCTCAGCATTGCCTGATTGTCGCAGTGCTTCAGCGAGGTGTGTGTGCGCGGCAGCCGAGTCGGGTTGCAGCGAGACCGCGTTACGAAACGAAGCCACCGCATCGTTCCAGTTTTCCAAGGCCGCGCTGGATTGGCCCAAGCCAATCCAGCCGTCGAACGAACTGGCTTGGAACGACAATGCCCGCTGGTACGCTGTCGCCGCTCCTGCGTGATCGCTGATCTCACGCAGCGCGTCCCCCAGCCGAAACTGGATTTCCGCGACTCGCGGGCGAAGCACCGCCGCGCGGCGCAAATGCGGCACTGCATCCGCAGATCGGCCTTGTTCCACGCACAACTCGCCGAGATTCAGCAGGGCTTCGGCGCTGTCCGGTTCGATCGACAAAGCCAACTCGTACTGCTCGGTGGCTTGATCGAGCTGTCGTCGTTCGCGAAAGACGTGTCCCAGATTGAGCCGCGCCTGCCACGACTGCGGCGCATCAAGCAACGCAGTTTGCAAACAGGATTCCGCAGCGTCCAAGTCTCCTTGCTGAAGTCGAATGATGCCGAGATACGTTTGCGACTCGGCGCAGCGCGGATCGGCAGCGATCGCACGCTCGAAGCAGCCGGTCGCCTCGCGAGTCTCGCCCAACGCATGCCACGCGCTGCCGAGGTTTGTCAGATACTTCGCCGAGCGATTCTCAATCTGGACGGCTCGATGAAAGTGCTTGACCGCCCCCTCGAAACTCGCCTTCTGGAACTCGATCAGGCCGAGCAAGTGCCACGCTTCGGCCTGTTGTGGATCGGCTTCCACGAGGTCACTCAACCGCTGCTGAGCCTCGGCAATTTGGCCGTTCTGAAATTGTTTCAACGCCGTGGAAAAGGAATCGACCGGGGCCACCATCGCTGCAAGCTCCTCGTACTCAAAATCTTGACGGTTCTCGCACCACACGAACCCGAAGCGCCAGCGAGGGCGGGCGTTTCAAACGATGCTGATTTCTGGCGAGCAGATGTCTGCGAAGCATCCGCCCTCGCTGGCGCTTCGGGTTCGTTGGGATTGCCGCTGCCGCACCACAAAGTTCCGGGAGACAACGAAAACGCCGCTGACCACACAGGGTTGTCAGCGGCGCTTTGTATTTCACAAATCGGTCGGCGTCACGCGGCTTGATCGGCCTGCGGCAAGCGGTCTTGGACCTGCTTGGCCAAACCCAGCACCTTGAGCACGCGGATGACCATGTAGGTGATGTCGATCTCCCACGGCTTGTGACCGTGGCGAGCCAGTCGCTGGTGAGCGTGATGGTTGTTGTGCCAGCCTTCGCCGTAGCTGATGAGCGCGACCCACCACAGATTGCGCGAGCGGTCGGTCGTCTCGTAGTTGCGATAGCCCCAGATGTGGGTCGCGGAGTTCACGAACCAAGTGCTGTGATATCCCAGCACCATTCGCAGACACAGGCCCATCAACAGGCAGGACCAGCCGAGGCCGAAGAAGTACTCGCCACCGAAGTACAGCGCGGCACCAAACAGGATCGGGAAGACCGGGAAGAAGTGGTGGAAGAATCGCTGGACCGGATCCTTGTACATGTCGGGAGCCCAGCGCTTCAGCAACGCTTCCAACTCACCCGGACCTTCCTTCGGCTTGAACCACAACATGTGTGACCACCAGAAGCCGTCGTTCGGCGAGTGCGGATCACCCTCTTGGTCAGAGAGCACATGATGCTTGCGATGCGTCGCCACCCAGAACAGCGGACTTCCTTCGGCCGCGATCATGCCACACATCGAAAAGAAATACTTCAGCGGAGTCGGCACAATCATGCTGCCGTGAGTCAACAAGCGGTGATAGCCAAGAGTCACTCCCAAGCAAGCTGTCACGAAGTGCATAACGACCAGGATCGCCAGGCCGACCCAACTGAGATGCCAGAATGCCGCGACCGCGCCGACATTCATCAACAACATCCAGGCGACGTTGCCCCAGTTGACGCCGTGTGGAAACCGCTGACGAAAGCTGCTGACGACCGGATGCGAAATCTCCGGTCGAACACGCTTGGCTTTAACGACCGGTTCCGTCACGCGATCGTGACCAGGATGCCAACCAGCGGGGGTTGTCAAAGCCGAACCTCGCAGCGAGGTCACGTCATCCGTGCTGACCGGTGCGGACGGGGCTGAAATTTCCGAAAGGGCAGAGTCGTGGTTCACAACAGCTCTCCGATGCAGGAAGGATTTCGGCGGCAACCTCGCCCCGAAATGGTGCGGGATTATAGAACTGCATCGGAAATTCGTGGGTCAGGGCGGGGTCAAACTTCTGTCAAACTTCTGTCACGACGGGAGCACCTGCGAGCCGGGGGGCGTGAGGCCCCCGACGCAAAAAACTAGCATGTTCGTCCGGGGGCGTTACGCAACCGGGGCGCCAAAAAACACAATGGA
>CAZILR010000129.1:0-6859 GCA_964539995.1 uncultured Planctomyces sp. | reverse complement strand
GGGGGGTCCCCGGGGGGGGGGGGGGGGCCTCCCCCCGGGTCTCATCGCTGCGTCCTTGCGGGGGGGGGGGCCCCCGCCTCCCGGCTCGCCAATCACGACTTTGAACCCTCAGCGGACCTGCGACACATAATTCGCGAACTCGCGAAATGCGGGCGGATATTCCACGACTTCGGGAAGGTCGGGAGACGCCTTTGACGCAGACGCTTGCAGCCACGTCAGGAATTCCGGGCTTAGCGGTTCGAGCTCCGGTAGGACGGCGGGCGGGACGATCTCCGCCAGCGCCGAAGAGAATTCCTCCGCGGAGGCATACCGCTCGTCAGGATTCTTCGCGAGGGCTTTGGAAATGATCTCCTGCAAGGCTTCCGGGATTCCGCGGACCAAGCTGGCCAACGGCGGCGGAGCGTCCTCGGCGTGTTGCAGGACTTGGCGAACCGGATCGGGATTGGGAAACGGGACTTGGCCCGTCAGGCAGTGATACAGCGTGCAACCCAGGCAATACAGATCGCTGGCCACGTTGGCCGCATGTGGATCGCGAGCTTGCTCGGCGGGCATGTAGTCGTAGCGGCCAAGCACCTGCGGAGCTTCGCTTGACTTCATCACATCCAGCGTCAGGCGGCCCCAGTCCTGAGCATCGAGGTAGCTCATCGCATCGCGGGCGGCTCCGAACTCCATGATCTTCACGAGGCCGTTTTCCGAGACCCACAAATTCGCCGGGCAGATGTCGCGATGAATGATGAGTTGCGCGTGCAGGTATCCCAATCCCAGCGCGGCTTGTTGAATGAGCTGGCACGCCTCGATGTACGGCAGCTTGGTGTCTCGTTCGAGCCGCTGTTGCAGTGTGCCGCCCGTCAGCTCTTCAAACGCGATGAACGTCACTTCGCCGACACGCCCGACCTGAAACGCCTTCACGACATGCAGGTGATCGACTTCCAGAGCAATTCGTGTCTCACGCCCCAACCGAGCGAGCCGTTCTCGGCTGCGGCCGAGCGCCGCCGGAAAAATCTTCAAACTGACTGGCTGATTGGATTCGACATGCTCGGCGCGAAACACGTTTCCCAACCGACCAGCCAGCAGACGCCCCGTGACCCGAAACGGCCCCAAGCGGTAGGGACCGGGAATGCCTGTTCTCAGCGCGGCCGCTTGAAAATCCGTGAGTTCGCCTTGCTGATTCAGCTCGCGCACGAAGCTGACTCCGTCGTCCACGGAGCCGCCACTCGCCAGCCACTTCCGACGGTGCTGATCGAATTGCTCGGTCGTGAACAGCTCGCCGTCGATGGATAGCTTTCCAATCTTGTCAACATTCATGTTCATATACCGATCAGTTCGCTTGAATTTCAGGTCGGTCGGTGTACTCTTCTTACCGCACTTTACGGTCCATCTTTAGATGAATTGGTAGGAGGCCAACATGCATCCGCCCTTGAGACAACGAATATCTGCTGCGTGGGCTGCACTTCGAGGGATGTCCGATGATTTTCCAAATTTCGAAGCCAGAGAGAAGGGAATTGCTTCGGAAAAAAGACACGAGCCTAACCAGTCAGGTAGCAGCGTTTTTTTTGACTTGCTTTCCAATGGATTTGAGATATGGCTCCTGATTGTGATGTCCGGCGTAAGCATGTTAACTGAGTTAGACCGGAATCACTTGTTACATCACGCATTGCTATCGCTAAATACAATTGCATTTGTTCGTTGTGCTGACTCTATGAGGAAAATGTCAGAACGTAGCGAATTTTCGACGAATTGTTGGTTTTTTTGTGGGGTGCGAAAGTTCAAGTCTGAAGAAAATAGTTATGAACTGCTTCGAAAGCAATTTCACGCCAAAATGGGCGTCTACTTGGCATTCACAATTTTGAATATGGGGTTCTGGGTTCTTGGCTCATACTGCTACGCGAAGTTTCAAAAGCTGGAGTACGAGCGACACACTGCAACCGTAAAAATCAACGATCACGCGGATGGACAATCCGAGAAACCGCAGATGGGTGCCCCAAAGGGAACTACGAAGACTGAGTTCAAAGCGCCTAGTGGTTGGTCTGCTTGGGCAGCTAGTGGAGTGAATTGGATTGAAGACGAGACTGGAATACGGTTAGACCATGTTACTTGGGCAGCTTTGTTTTGCGCAGCCTGCAGCTCAATTCTCGCTGGCTTTAAGGTTGTCGATGCGGCGAAGCCGCTTCAGCAGCTCGAGCCACACGTCTTCGCCGAGCTAATGCTCAAGGCAGGAGAAACCACCACGCCAGCTACGAGAGCACAAACAACAACAATGTAACGGGCCAGCTTGGGGGTCGCCGAATTTCTAACCGCCACGATGAACCGTTTTGTCGAACGCCGCGTTCACTGTTGCCCGAAACTGACGTTCAACACGGTTGGCCGGCAACACAAACACCAGCCAAACGAACGCCACTCCGACGATTGCTCCAAAACCTTCCATGCTGACTTCCTGGTAGCTTTTAAGGATCTCAGGCAGCCGAGCTGCTTAAAGGGCGCATCTTATAAAGCGAATCATCAGCGGCAATCGTTAAAGTGCAAAAACACATCATTTCTTGGTATTGAGAAATGGTCATTTCTAGGCGTTGGGAATCGTCTGTTCGCGGTCGGGGCCTACGGAGATGATTTCGACGCGCGTGCCCAACAACTCGGCGATTGTATCGACGTAGCGCCGTGCATTGGCTGGCAAATCCGCGACCTTGCGAATGTGAGTGATCTCTGTCTTCCAGCCCGGCAAGGTCCGATACACCGGCTGCACCTGAGCCAGCCGTTCGACATGGCTGGGGAAGTCCGTAGTTCGCTCGCCGTTGATCTCGTAGGCCTCGCAGACTTTCAATTCGTCCAGTCCGCTGAGCACATCGAGCAGCATGACACTGAGGCAATCGACACCGCTGAGCCGCGCTCCGTAGCCGGCAGCAATCGCATCGAACCAACCGCAACGGCGCGGGCGGCCAGTGACGGTGCCGTACTCGTGACCGACGTCTCGAATGTGCTGTCCGATTTCATTGTTCAACTCCGTCGGGAACGGACCGCCGCCGACGCGCGTCGTGTAAGCTTTGACCACGCCGATCATCCGCGTGATCGCCCGCTCCGGAACGCCGCTGCCACTGTGAATGCCGCAGCCGGAACTGCTCGACGAGGTCACGAACGGGAACGTGCCGTGATCCAGATCGAGCAAACTTCCTTGCGCACCTTCAAACAGCAACCGCTTCTTGTCGGCAATCGCGTGATGCAGGAAGGCGGTCGTGTCGCAGATGTACGGCTTGAGCCGCTCGGCGTAGGTCTGATACTCGTCGAAGATCGCTTTGGCATCGAACGGTTTGAATTCCGGATCGAGTGCGGCCAGCATCCGATTCTTGAACTCGACAATTTCGCTCAACCGAGTCCGAAACTGATCGGGATACAGCAAGTCGCCGATCCGAATGGCGTGCGAACGCCCAGCCTTCTCGCGATAGCAGGTGCCGATGCCGCGCATCGTCGTGCCGATCTTGTCCTCCTTGCGTGAGTTCTCAAGCACCGCTTCTTCGGCCATGTGGTACGGGAAGATGACGTGAGCTCGGTCGCTGACCAGGAATTTTTCGGGCGCGACTTTGCCGCGCCGCGATTCGATCCCATCCAACTCTGCGAGAAATGCCTTCGGGTTGATGACCACGCCCGTCGCCACGACCGAGGTGATGCCGTCTCGCAGAATGCCGGCCGGCAGCAGCGAGAGCTTGTACGTCTGGCCGTCGAACTTCACCGTGTGCCCGGCGTTGTTGCCCCCCTGATATCGAACGACGACGTCATGCTCCGAAGTCAGGAGATCGACGATCTTCCCTTTGGCCTCGTCACCCCACTGCAAACCCACGACTGCTGTTGCCGACACGATGGTTCCTCGAATCAAAAACAAAAATGACTGCGCACAAACACAGCCAGTGTAATGGCTCAGGGAACGAGAGACAGCGAACAGGGCATTTGAATCCCGGATTGAAGATTGCTCGGAGTGGCGACCCCAAAACCGATCAGCGTAGCGGCAAGCTGCTCGCTTGCTGCGGAAACTCCACGAGCTGGCTGCTGGCTTCGACGTTTTTCGTACTTCTTGGTTGGCTGATCCGCGCGAGATGCGACGCACGCGAGGTCAAAACCTTTCGGCGCGTGGACGGGCAGGGGTGCCCATCCTACAAAAGAGGCTGATGCCGAAGCCTCGACGGAAAGACGACTCGCCGACAGCGAATCGCCTGGGGATGACCCTGCGCGAGCTGCCCGCGCTGTTGCCCAAGCAAGCATCATTTGCGGCGGTGATTGCCGCGATGAAACGAGGACAGGCGGGAGCGATTGATGGAGCCTGGGGTTCGTCGGCCGGATTGGTCGTTGCGGCGTTGGCGGAAGAAAAGGGAGTTCCCAGTTCCCAGTTCCCAGTTCCCAGTGATGAGACGCGGACGCAACGGCTGGGAACTGAGAACTGGGAACTGGGAACTCCGTTGCTCGTCGTGCTGCCCCGGATGCACGATGTCGATGAGTTCGCGGATGACGTTTTCAACTTTCTCGGCGAGGTGCCGGCGATCTTTCCAGCGTGGGAGAGTTGGCCGCCGGATGGCTCGGCGGCGGATGCGGTGGGTGGTGCTCGGTTGCGAGTGCTGCGGGCGTTGGACTCGGATAAGCCGCCACGAGTGATTGTGACCAGCGGGCCGGCGCTCATGCAGCCTGTGCCGAGTCGCGAAGAGATCGCGGCCTCGTCGCGCGTACTGCAAATCGGCAACGACATCGATGTCGAAGAGTTGCTGCGCTGGCTGATCGAGCGCGGCTTTGAACGAGTCCCCGCCGTCGAACTCCCTGGTGAGGTCAGCGTTCACGGCGGCATCGTCGATATCTTCCCGACCGATTCCGAAGACCCGCTGCGGCTGGAGTTCTTCGGCGACGAACTCGAATCGCTGCGCCGGTTCGATGTCGAGTCGCAGCGGACGATCGAGACATTGAACGAAGTCAGCGTGACGGTGGTCAGAGTCGTCCATAGGACAGAGGGGACGAATAGAGCCAATGAATCGCCGCAAAGTGTCATGCGTCCCACTGGTTCTCTGAGTCCTGTTCTCGAAGACGCAATCGCCGGTGACGCTCGGTTGAGTGGCCATCTTCCCGCTGGCAGTTGGGTCGCGTTCGTCGAGTTACCAGAGTTGCTCGACGAGGCTCGGCAGTATCGCGGGCGGCTCAGTGAGACGGCTGGGTTGGCGGAGATTCAGGAGGTCATCGCTCGGCTGACCGAGTTTGCGAACGTCACGATCGCTCCGCTTGCGGCGGATAGCTTCGAGACGTCGTGTCACTTGCAGATCGAGTCGATTGAACGCTTCACCGGGCCGAAACACGAGGTGCTCAACGAACTCGCCACCGTTGTCGGCCGCGATGAACAGGTCGTGATTGCCTGCCACAACGAGGGAGAACGCGAACGTCTGGCCGAGCTGTTGCGTGAGACGAGTCAGCCTTCGGCGGGACAAGGAACGGTTCTGCACGAGCGCGTGGCTCTGTGCGTTGGTCGCGTCAATCGCGGTTTCCGGCTGGTCGCCGAGCGGACCATCGTCATCGGCGATCACGAGTTGTTCGGCCGGACCACAATCGCTCGCGAGACGAAGCGGCGGCGGAAGGTCGAGTCGCGGGCGATCGACAGCTTCATCGAATTGAGCGAAGGGGATGTCGTCGTGCATCTCTCGCACGGGATCGCTCGGTATCGTGGCATGAAGCTGATGGAGAAGGGGGACGCGACCGAAGAGCACCTCACTCTGGAGTTCGCGAATCGCGTGCTGATCTATGTGCCCGTGTCGCTCATTCATCTCGTGCAGAAGTACGTCGGCGGACAGCGAGCTTCTCCGGAACTGAGCACCATCGGCGGAACTTCGTGGGCGAAACGGAAACAAAAAGTCGCGGATGCGGTCGCGGACTTGGCGACGGACATGATCCTGCTGCAAGCGGCACGCGAGACGAAGCTGGGGTTCGCGTACCCGGCGGACTCGCACATGGTGAGGGAGTTTGATGCGGCGTTTCCCTACGACGAGACGCCAGATCAGCTCAGTGCGATCGATGATTGCAAGGCGGATCTCGAACGAGCACGGCCGATGGATCGGCTGATCTGCGGTGACGTCGGCTACGGCAAGACTGAAGTCGCGCTGCGAGCCGCGTTCAAGGTCATCGACTCGGGCAAACAGGTTGCGGTGCTCGTGCCGACGACGGTGCTGTGTGAGCAGCACTTTCGCACGTTCAGCGAGCGGATGGCCGAGTTCCCGATCACGGTCGAAAGCATCTCGCGGTTCAAGACCAAAGGTGTGCAGAAGAAAATCCTCGAAGGCGTTGCGAGTGGCGGAATCGACCTGCTCATCGGGACGCATCGACTCGTGTCGCCGGATGTGACGTTCAAAGACCTCGGCTTGCTGGTCATCGACGAAGAGCAACGCTTCGGGGTTGAGCACAAAGAGGTGTTGAAGCACCTGCGACTGGAAGTGGATGTGCTGACGCTCAGCGCGACACCGATTCCGCGCACATTGCACATGTCGCTGCTCGGCATTCGCGACATCAGCAACCTGACGACCGCGCCGGTCGATCGGATGGCGGTGACGACGCGCGTCTGCCGGTTCGACGGCGACCTAATTCGACAGGCGATCGTGCGGGAATTAAATCGCAACGGGCAAGTCTTCTTCGTCCACAACCGCGTGTACAACATCCAGTCGATGGCCGACCGGATTCAGCGGATCGTCCCGGAGGCTCGCATCGGTATCGGGCATGGGCAGATGCAAGGGCATGAACTCGAAGAGGTCATGGGCCAGCCCGGCGGTGCTCGCCTCCTCCCCGATCTCGGGGTAGAGGCCGAAGCGATAACTATGCTGATTCATGACCGACTTCGCGCCCACGCAGG
>CAZILR010000128.1:0-10269 GCA_964539995.1 uncultured Planctomyces sp. | reverse complement strand
TGGGTTGTTCGTTGTACTACCTGCTCACCGGCAAGGTCGTGTACGACGGCGACACGATGATGAAGAAGCTGATGGCGCATCAGAACGCGCCAATTCCTGATTTGAGTGGGGAGTGGGGAGTGAAGAGTGGAGAGCAGAACCGCAGAGAGACGTCCTCAACTCTCCACTCTCCACTCCCCACCCTCAACTCGGTCTTCCGCCGCATGGTGGCGAAGCGGCCGGAGGATCGGCCGCAGTCGATGACCGAGGTCATCGCGGAACTCGAACGCTGTTTGTCGGGCGGCTCGCCGACAGTCGTGTTTGAGCGTTCTGGAAGCAGCGCGACGAACGTCGCCGCGAGCGGAGCGTCGGGCAGCGGAAACGAACTGCAGGATTTCCTGCGACAAATCAGCGGTGGCGAACCAGCGACGGCAACCTCCGGCAAGGCTTCGGGGACCGTGGTGACTCCGCCGGCGGCGGAAGCCGAGACGATGATCTCGTCGGCGGGCGAGGGAGGAACTGATCCGCACACCGAGCAAACGCTGACGGTCGAACGATCTGGCGAGCCGATGGGCGTCAGCCCTCGGACCGTCCGAAGACAGACGCCCTCCGGCTCACCGAAGCGCAAATTGAAATGGTTGGTCGGTTCGATCGCGGCGGCTGTGGTGGTCCTGCTGGCGGTTGTGTTCGCGGTGCGTGGCAAATCGGGCACGCTGGTTTTGGAAGTCAACGACGAGTTGATCAAAGTGACGCTTGGCGACACCGGCCGCACGGTGCAGGGGAAGACCAAGCACACCCTGCAAGTGCCGATTGGCGAGCTGGTGCTGCACATCCAAAGGGAATCGCTGGAATTCGACACGCCCGAATTCACCGTCACGAAAGGGGAACCAACCACACTCAAGATTGAACACGTCGGCAACCGCGTGCGCGTGATGCGTGATGGCGATTTTTTCGTCGCCGAGGAATTGTCGAAATCGAAAGTTGGCGGCGGGAGAATGGGCACTCCGAAAACTCGCAGCGCTTCAGACCAAAATTTCGCTCTGGAGTTTGATGGCGTTGAAAACTTCGTCGAAGCGACGACGGTCCCGTTCCAGAAAGACGAAGATTCGACGATTGAAATGTGGGCCCGCAATCGCTCCGTCAGTGTCGGGGCGATCGCTGGTCTCAATAATCTTCAATCCAAGACTCACGCCGGGCTATGGTTCGACGGCGATCGAATCGGTTATGTGTGGCTGCAAGAGCCGCAAGCGCAAATGCGATTGCTTTCCGAATCACCGCCGCGTGAGTGGCTGCATGTCGCCGGCGTGCGCAAGGGGGACGCCTATTACCTGTTCGTGAATGGCCGTGAGGCACCGAATCAGTCGGACGGGTCTTTTGAGAACGTGAACTTCAGCGGCTTGCTGCTCGGCGGCACGCGCCGCCCGGACCCGCAGCACTTTTATGCTGGCGACATGCGCGAAGTGCGCGTCTCGAACATCGCCCGCTATTCGCAGGACTTCACGCCGCCGCCGTTCGAGTTACGCTTCCAGCCGGATGACAACACCGTCGCCCTCTATCACTTCGACGAAGGCCAAGGGGACAAGCTCATCGACTCCTCCGGCAACAACCATCACGGCAAGATCGTTGGGGCGAAGTGGGTGTCGGTCGACAGCTCGCTGATAACTGCCGTTCCGCCCCCCGCCGTTGCTCCCTTCGACGCCGCCAGCAGTGACTACCACTTGCAATTTGACGGAGACGATTACGTTGACGTTCAGGACGTTGACTGGTGGCGTCTGGATAAATACACGCTCGAAGCGTTTGTGACTCCCGAACGTCGAAGTGAAAAGGTTGGTTTTATCGTCTTGTTGAATAATGCCACACTGGAACTTGATAGGAGCAATAACAGTGGCGCTTGGTTACTGTCGAACAAGGTCAAGGACGAAAAGACGAAATTTTATGTGTATGGCACCTCCCCAGCCGAGTTGACCAAGCGCGTCCATTTGGCGGGCGTCGCTAATGGCCGGCAACTCCGCTTGTTCGTGGATGGCAAGCAGATCGGATCGTCGAGCGCAGAGCAGGAATTGGAGCCTGGCCTGGGCGAGCGGCTGACATTCGGGGGCAACTACATTGGCACCATTGACGGCATCCGTGTCTCCAAGGCCGCTCGTTACGATGCTCGCTTTACGCCTCCGTCGCGCTTCCAAAAGGACGCCGACACACTGGCACTCTATCACTTCGATGAAGGGATGGGCGAGGTATTGCGCGACTCGTCCGGCAACAGCCATCACGGCAAGATCGTCGGCGCGAAGTGGGTACGGGTGGACGGTTCGACTCCAATGATCGCTCCATCACAAAGATTGTCGCCCTACGAAATCCTCACCTCGCCCGACTACGAATGGACGGTGCCGGAGAATCTGGGGCCGGGGGTGAACACGAACTTTCCCGAAAAAGGCTCGACCTTGTCGGCCGACGGGCTGCGGCTCATTTATCTGAGTTTCGGCAGAGGGAGCGGCAGCTTATGCGAGGCGACGCGTTCGAGCCTCAACGAGCCTTTCGGCTACGGCGAACCGTTGGGGCCGGAATTCAGCAACGGTTTGGCGGGGAACGGCGCAACGCTCTCGCGGGACGGCCTGACCCTCATCTTCGGCTCCTGGCGTCCCGGTGGTCTCGGCGAGTCCGATTTGTGGCAGGCGACTCGTCCCACGCTCACGATTCCCTTCGGGAAGCCGGTTTGCCTGACGGCCTTGAACTCGTCGGCCGAAGACTCGGACCCGACGTTTTCGTCTGACGGGCTGACGATTTGGTTTAAGTCCACTCGACCTGGCACGCGATTCGGAGAGTGTTGGACGAGCCGACGGTCGTCGCTGACCACCGAGTTTTCAAAGCCGGTCCCGTTCGACATACCTCGCGAGCCGGGTGAAACGAACAGTGCTTACTTTGCCGGGTACTCGGTTTCTGCGGATGAACGAGCACTCCTCTTTGTGCCGGTCTTTCACAACACTCCGTCCGACCTCTGGATGACCGTGCGACCGACGCCGAAAGCCCCCTTCGGAGTGCCCGTGAACCTCGGTCTTCCGATCAATAGCGAGACTCCGGAAACTTTTCCGAACTTGTCGGCCGACGGCACGCTGCTCGTGTTCGCCTCGGATCGCCCCGGCGGGCAGGGGCAAGGCTCATCCGACCTCTGGATGACTCGCCGCGTGCCGAAAGCGAAGGGTGCCGCGACCACTGCGGCACCACCGCCTGCAAAGGCACCGTTCGACGCCGCACAAGCTCGCGCGCATCAAGAGGCGTGGGCCAAGCATCTGGGCACGACGGTCGAGACGACCAACTCGGTGGGCGCGAAGATGATCCTCATCCCGCCGGGTGAATTCTTGATGGGCAGCACCGACGAGCAAGTTGCCGCGGCGCTCAAAATGGCCGAGGGAAAAAACTCGAAACCATCCGTCAAGGATTTGATCCAAACGGCCGAACGGCCACAGCATCGCGTGATCATCACGAAGCCGTTTCTCATCGGTGCGACAGAAGTCACGCTCGGCCAGTTCCGAAAGTTTGTCACCGCGACCACCTACCAAACCGAAGCGCAGCAGGCGAATGAAGCCCTGACCTATCTCGTTCCCAGCTTCCCAGTGACAGACGACTCGCCCGCAGCCGTCATCACCTGGAACGATGCCGTGGCGTACTGCAAATGGCTCAGCCAGACCGAGCACACCACCTATCGCCTCCCCACGGAAGCGGAGTGGGAGTACGCCTGCCGAGCCGGCACGACCACGCAATTCTGGTTCGGTGACGACACAGAACAACTGGAACGATCGGCGTGGTTCTTGTCGAACACACGCGGCCGGACTCATCCTGTGGGAACGAAAGCCGCCAACCCGTTCGGTCTGCACGACATGTCCGGCAACTTGTGGGAGTGGTGCCAAGACCACTGGCGTCGGGATCAATACCCAAAGTTTCCACTGACCGATCCCAGCGGCCCCACGACGGGATCGAATTGCGTTCTTCGCGGCGGAGCATGGTTCAGCAGCGAATCCGAATGTCGCAGCATGTATCGCAGCAACAACCCGCAGTCACATCGCAATCACGGAATCGGCTTCCGCGTCGTGACGGAGTTGAATGTGGCCGAGGCGGCGAGGAACAGCTCAACGACATCCGCGACAACGGCGAATCAAACACTCGACTTGATCACGTTGTTCGACATCGACAAGGGAGTCGCTCCGTGGCGGAACGACGGCGCGAAGAATCAATGGTCGCGCGAGGCGAGTGAATTGAAGTTCAACGCCGATGGCAAGCCGGGGTTGGTCAAGTTTCCAACGATGAAGCTCCTGGACGCGAACTATCGGCTCGAGCTGGAATTCACACGCACGTCGGGGACGAATGGCTTCAATTTTGATCTGCCGATGTCGTCGGGGCTGTTCTCGATCAACCTCGACGAAGGAGACCGAGGCCGCACCGGTTTGGGCAAGTCGGACCAATTCACCGATTCGTTCCGCATCGAACCGAACCGCCGCTATCGGCTGGCCGTCGTCGTCGAAGGCCAGAACCAACAAGATTCGATCCGTCTGGAAGTCGATGGCAAGCCGCTACTCGCGTGGCAAGGAGACCGCCAGAAGGCCGCCATCCCGACTCGCGGCGCGAACAACGAGAACACCAGATGGCCGGGCATTTGGATTCCCGCGCGCGGCTCATCGTTCACGATTCACCGCCTTCAAGTCCTGCAACTTTCCTTGGAGACCCCACCATGAAGCGACGCACGTTTTTGAGTTCGACGATTGCTGGAGCCAGCTTGGCTTCGTTGCCCGTCATGGCCTCGGCGGCCGACGATGCGAAGAATCGGCAAGTGGTCGAACTGCGAACCTACACGCTCAAACCGGACAAGCAGACGCTGTTCGATGCGTGGGCGGAGAAGGCACTGATTCCCGCACTCAATCGGTTGGGAGCAAAATCGGTCGGCGTGTATTCCGAGAACCTGCCTGCGGGCCGGCCGGCGATCTACTACGTCCTTGTGCCGTATGACAATTCCGAGCAATGGGCCTCGGTCTCCGCGAAGTTGACGTCCGACTCCGAGTACCAGAAGGTTGCGGCCGAGTATCTCGCTGCTCAAGCGACCGATCCGGTTTACGACCGCATCGAGAGTTCACTGTTCCGCGCGTTCGAGACGTTGCCCAAGGTCGAAAAGCCCGCTGGCAAACCACAGATGTTCAACCTCCGCATCTACGAAAGCCACAACGAAGCCGCCGGTCAGAAGAAGATCGAGATGTTCAACCAAGGGGAGATCGCCATCTTTCGGAAAGTCGGTCTCAACCCGGTCTTCTTCGGCGAAGCCATCGCCGGTACACGGATGCCCAACCTGACGTACCTGCTCGCCTTCGAGGACGACAAAGCTCGCACTGCGGCCTGGGGCAAATTCGGTGGCGACCCCGATTGGAAGAAGCTCCGCGCGATCCCCGAATACGAAGACAAGAAGATCGTCTCTCGCATCACCAACAAGCTGCTGACTCCGACGGCGTACTCACAAATCTGAGCACACGGTCTGCGGCCGGCCTACAAACTGGTCCAGCCGCCATCGACCATCAGGTTTTGGCCGGTGACGTATTCGGAAGCGTCCGAGGCCAAGTAGACCACCGCACCTTGAATGTCCTCATTGCCCAACATCCGGCCCACGGGGACGCGGTGGCAGTATTGATCGACGAACGGCTTGGGTTGATCGTTGAAGTAGCCGCCGGGGCTGATGCAGTTCGCGCGCACTCCCCGCTTGCCGTAGTAGCACGCCAAGTACCGAGTGAAGTTGATCATCCCCGCCTTCACGAAGGTGTACGTCGGCGGCTGAAGCATCGTTGTCCCTTCGTAGATCGTCGGATCGTTCGACACGACGCCGTAGATGCTCGAAATGTTGATGATCGACCCGCGTCCCTGCTTCACCATGTCGGGCAGGAACTGCTGGCAGATCAAGAACAGCCCTGCGAAGTCGCCGCCAGCCGCTTTCATCCAAACTTCCGGATTCTGGCTCTCCAAATTCCCGACATGACCGTCACGCGTCAGCGCGCTGTTGACCAGCACGTCGAGCCGCCCGAAGCGTTCCATCACGTCGCCGTGCAATTGCCGGATCGAATCGGGATCGGACAGATCGAACTGCATCCCGTGCGCGTCGTGCCCAGCGGAACGCAGCGAGTCCGCGAACTGCTGGTTGGCTTCCAGCGAACGAGACGCCGTGATGACCGTGGCACCCGCCTCGGCAAGCGCCTGCGAAATGCTGCTGCCGAACAACGGCCCCGCACCGGCCGTGACCAGCGCGATGCGTCCCTTCAAGGAAAACCGGTCGAGGATGCTCATGACAAACTGCCTCCGTGTGGAATGCTCTCTCCGACTTACTCACGACTTCTTGACGTACTTCCGGACGACATCTTCGTTGATCTCGATCCCTAGGCCGGGGCCGGTCGGGACGTCGAAGTAGCCGTTCTTCAGCTCAAACTTCCTGGTGACGATTTCTTCGCGGAACGGGTTTTCGTAGGTGTCGAATTCCATCATTGGTTCGTCGCCGTTGGCGAAGCCCTGGAAGTGCGGAGCCAAGAGCGAGTTCAACTGGAGCGAAGCGGCAATCACGATCGCTCCGGCCCAACAGTGCGGCAGGGCTTGCATGCCGAACAGTCGAGCCATCTCGGAGATGAAGAGCACTTCGGCGATGCCGCCGCACAGCGAGACGTCCGCCTGGATGATGTCGAACGAGCGTTTGACGATGTGCTCCCGCGCGGTCGCTCGTGAATCGAGCACCTCGCCACCGGCCACCGCGATGTCGAGCGACTTCGTCAGCTCGTCGTACCCGGCATAGTTGGGGGACTGCGGCAGCGGTTCCTCGAAGCAATAGAAGTCGAGCCGATCCAGTTCCTTGCCGAACTTCACCGCCTGCGGCAGCGTGAACGCGCCGTTGCCGTCCGTGAGCAGCAGCACGTCGGGGCCGACGGCTTCGCGAATCTTTTCCATCACAGCGAGATCGCGTTTGTGACCGTAACGCCCCGTGCGAATTTTCATCGCGCGAAAGCCGCGCTTCGCCAATCCGGCGGCTTCAGCGGGATGCTGATCCTCCGGGCGGACTCCGTCGGTGTAGTTCATGGCTGCGGCGTAGCCCATGACCTTGTCGCGCTGCCGTCCGCCGTACAGGTCGGCGATCGACAGTCCGAGTGCTTTTCCGCGCAGGTCATGCAGCGCGAGATCGCATCCGGCAACCGCTCGGCCGTCGCCGAAGTTCGCGCCCCACATCGCTCGCCACAGCTTGCGATGCTCTAGCGGATTCTTGCCGAGCAGCACGTTCTTCAGATGTCCCTCGATGATGCCGCGCGTGCCACCAACGTCGGCCGTTTCGCCCCAGCCCACCAGCCCGCTGTCCGTGCTGATCTTCACCAACAGCGTGGCCCGGATGTCCGCTTGAGCCACCGACGGCCCGATCGCCTTGGGCAGCTTGTGCTCCAGCGCGAACGTCTCCACTTTCGTGATCGTCAGCGAGCTTGGCTTCCCGCGAGCCTCGTCGGCTTCCGCTTGCTTCTGCAACGGCGACCACGCCGCCAACGAGCCACACGATCCGGCTAGACCTGCGCGCAACCAGTCGCGTCGCGAAAACTCCGTCTGAGACATGTGTGACTCCTGGATTCAAGGTTGAGTACGGACGAAGTTCCGCGTATCGGCCAGCGACGTTTTCGTAGAGCCACGCCACTGCTGGCGGTTTTGGCTCGTTACGATCAAGCCATTCGACCGATCGGGCGGCTTCTCAGTGTCCGTGGACGACCGAACTCTGGCTGCCGACTTGAGAGGACAGCGAAGCATCCTATCAACCATTGAATGCCACACCTAATCCACCACGAGAGGTGCTCAATCCGCACATCGACGGCAACTATGCAGCGTCCTGACGTGGCAACGTCGTCTAGCAACGGGCAGGCTGCGAAGAAGAAAGCGGCCAAGAAGCGGTGACAGAGTTTTACGTCAACCGCCTTTTGTGTTCTTCTGCTTTTCGAGAATTGCAATCGCGGCTGGCTTCTGTTGCTGAACTGCTGTTTTTGGAGACGGAGCTTGGTCGTTCAGTTCATCAGTAGCTTTAGCAGCCTCAATGTCCCCAATCACGTCGCGGATCGTCCCCCCGACAATCCCACACAACCTCTGATAGTGTTCCGCCTCGTATTCGGTTTTGAGCTTGAGCCAAAGCCCGTAGAGCACAGTACCGAGGCCAACTCCAAACAGCATTCCGCCGATTGAGAACCCAATGAAACTTACTTGTTGCGCTCGCCAATCCGGCTTCGTATTGGTGATCACGATTGGGTCGCCTCCAGTTTGTTGAATGGAGACGCCTTTAGGAGACCAATCGTCTTTCCCTCGATAAACAAGCTCTACTCCGAACCTCGCATTAGGTCCGAGTTCAGACAGTTCGTCACCGACGCGCGGAGTCAGGCTCAATGTAGTTGTCCCTGCCTCAACAGACCAGCTTCTGCCTTTTGCTCCCGCGCCATAAGTGCGCACTTGTGGCCCTGTTGAGAACTTCCGCTCGACACCATCAGGCTCTGAGGCTTCATCAAAATCGACGATCAGTTCAACTCGCTTTTCGATTTTCGAGTAGCCTGCGTTAAGTACTTCGTATCTCAGAATCGTGATCTCTTTCGGATCGTTCTTGTCTCCATTCTCTTTTGCACGGTATTCAAGCGCAATCCCGGAAATCGGCTTGTTGATCTTGTTTGCGTAATAGGACGTGCCCCAGGTGGCAATTCCGATGATAGCCGTGACGACACCGCTCGCTTCCTTCCACCAATCGGTGAGCTTCCGTTTTGGATTAGCTTCCACCGATGCGTCTTGGGAGAGATCCGGCATCGCCCGTAATTTTCGTGGCCCATCGACTCGGTGAAGGAGCACCGAAGCGAGCAGAGTCGTGGGACAGCAGAAGTGTGCGCTCGCGATCAGTGTCGTTAAGCTATCGTTACCACGCGTCAACAACAACCGATTCGCTTAATGTTAACTAGCGCAAAGATTCCAGAGATCATCAAAGAACCCGCCAAGCTCTGCCGCGCCCGACTTGTCATTAAAACAAACTCTTGCTGGCACTATTGGCGCGAATTCTGAAATCGCAGACTCGTCTATGGACTTATGCGGAGCTTCGAGCCTGTATGCAGTTTTCCCAATCACAAGCATGTGGCTAAGTTGCTCGCCATTCTCAATTGTATTTGAGTACCTGATTTGGAAGTTATCAGTACCACGCGCCGCCTGCTGCAATGTTTCGACGAGTTTTTGACTTCGCAGGATACCGTCATTCCATACAAGAAGCCGGAATCGACCACCGCTCTTCAGAAACTCAACAATCAGGTCTGCAACTGGTGGGCCGTATATCTCCCACGGGAACGATGACGTCAGAAGTCGTACGTCCGAGTATTTCTGCTTTTTTGCGAGATCAATTGCCAAATAAAGCAGTTCCGAAATTGCAATCTTCGTTTGCCACGGAAAGCGTATGTGTATTGGGTCAGAATACTCGTCCTTCCTGAACTTGACGATCAACTGTTGGTAATCATCAAACCGAAATGCGCGAGAATTGTCCGAACCGCAAATGTATTTTGTTTCTGGTACTGGAGCTGCGATTGTTGGCATTTTGGCACCTCTCGTTGACTTGAATCGGCCGCCAACTACACCCGACTGTTGGTTTGTGTCAATTTATTCTGTTTAGACGGGTTGTTTGGATCAAGTACCGTCGTTGACTGCCGAATGAATTTCCGTTAACCGCCTCGATCCGAACGGTTAAGCGGAGCAACCAGCACAACCTGCCGGTAATGTCTTAAAGTCGTACGTTTGAATTAGCAAGCAAACGATGTACCGCGAGCCACGTCGGATGCCAGACGGGAACATGCCGAGTAATTGGTTCGTTCCTGCTGACAGTTTCTGAACTCAAATCATCCGGCAGCATTAGGCGAGCCAAGTATCAAGTATATTGTTGTCCTGAGAAACGCATTACGCTCACGCTGCGTTCGAGCCGGGTGCCGGCGACATGCGGAAGTTTCCGTCGTCGCTGACGTCTTCGAAGCGGACGGACATGCGTTTGCTCACGCCGCTTTGTTCCATCGTCACGCCGTAAAGGATGTCGCCGACCTGCATCGAGCGTTTGTTGTGCGTGATCATGATGAACTGCGTGGCGGTCTTGAATTCCTTGACGACACCGCTGTAACGCTCGACGTTGGCTTCGTCCAAGGCGGCATCGACTTCGTCCAGGATGCAGAACGGGCTGGGCTTGCTGCGGAAGATCGCCATCAAGAGCGCGACCGCCGTCATTGTTTTCTCACCACCACT
>CAZILR010000127.1:0-10296 GCA_964539995.1 uncultured Planctomyces sp. | reverse complement strand
CGCCGCTGAACGACCCGGCCGGCAGCGGCGCGGCGATCGTGTAAGTGTCGTGCGGCGGATTCTTGCCACCCGCGAGGTACGAGCCATCCGCTTGTTTTGTCAGCGTAGCTCCGCCGGCCGATTTCACGTCGCGCGGTTGCAGCGGAGTCCAGACTGCGCCGCTGTCTCCTTTCAGCTTCTCGCGAAAGCCCGGCTCCCACGCGGCGATCAAATCGGGCAATCGCTTTGATTCCTCGGCCACGCGAGCATTCGCAGTGGTGATTGCTTCGTCGAGCTGTTTTAGCTCGGCATCTTGTTCTGCGGTCGGCACGGCGAGCGTTGGTTCGGTGTTCTTCGACTCGCCTTGCAGCGTGCCGCTTTCGGTGACGTTATTGAAAAACGCGAACATCGAATAGAAGTCGCGCTGCGAAATCGGATCGTATTTGTGATCGTGACAGCGGCAGCAGTTGAACGTCAGGCCGAGCCACGTCATGCCGGTCGTCTCGACGCGGTCGATGACCGTCTCGACGCGCCACTCTTCGGCGATGATGCCTCCTTCGCCGTTCAATTTGTGGTTGCGATTGAACCCGGTCGCGACGACTTGCGATCGAGTCGGATTCGGCAGCAGGTCTCCGGCGAGTTGCTCGATCGTGAACTGATCGAACGGCATGTTGCCGTTGAAGGCATTGATGACCCAATCGCGCCACGGCCATTGAAAGCGGCTGCTATCGACTTGAAATCCGTTGCTGTCGGCGTACCGCGCCATGTCGAGCCACGGCCGAGCCATCTGCTCGCCGTAGCGCGGCGACTTGAGCAGCCGATCGACAACCTTCTCGTAGGCGGAGTCCGACGTGTCGGCAAGAAACGCATCGACTTCGCTCGGAGTCGGCGGCAGACCGGTGAGGTCGAGCGTGACTCGCCGGATCAGCGTCGTCTTGTCCACTTCGGGAGATGGTTTCAGACCAGCTTGATCGAGACGGGCGAGGATGAATTGGTCGATCGGGTTTGGGAGAACGGCCATCGGCTTTCGGCCATCAGCCATCGGCCGGACAGGAACCGCAGGCCGCGTCGGCGCGATGAACGCCCAGTGGCCTTGGTACTCGGCTCCATCGGCGATCCAGCGTTTGAGCAACTCGATTTGTTGCGGAGTGATCTGCTTGCCGGAGTTGGCTGGAGGCATCCGCACACTGTCGTCGCTCGACAGCAATCGTTTGAGGAGTTCGCTTTCCGCTGGTTTGCCGGGGACGATCGCAATTGCTCCCGATTCGGCAGGCTTGAACGCGACTTCTTGGACGTCCAGCCGCAGGCCCGCCTTGCGTTGTCGCTCGTCCGCACCGTGACATTGAAAGCAGGCGTCCGCCAGGATCGGCCGGATGTCCCGATTGAACGAGACTCGATCGGCCGCCGGAGCCGTGCGAGCCAACAGCAGAACGACAGCGAACGTGAATGCGTTTTTCATGGCGGCATGTTATCTGGAAGAATTCACGATCAACACTACCCCGACGCGCCAGCGGGGGCGATCGCTCCAGAACACTTCGAAACCAAGCCGGTGAAGCGTTCGCCCTCGCTGCCGCTTCGGGTTAGTCTCGCAGACCTTTGCAATCCTTCCCGGCCACGGCCACAGTCTGCGACATGACCTCGCCGATCTCCGCCGACCCACGAGCCGCGTATCTGCATGTGCCATTTTGCGCGCATCGCTGCGGGTACTGCGACTTCACGCTGCTGGCCGGGCGAGACGACTTGGCTGGCGAGTACCTACGAGCGATGGAGTTGGAGTTGCGTCAACTCGAACGGCCGCGCGAGGTGGACACGCTTTTCTTCGGAGGCGGCACGCCAACGCATCTCGCGGAAGACGACCTGGCTCGGCTGTTGGATTTAGCTCGCGAATGGTTTCGACTCACGCCGGACTGCGAATTCTCGGTCGAGGCGAATCCGGCTGGGTTGACCGACGAGAAGCTGCGGCTGATGGCGGATGCCGGCGTCAATCGCGTCAGCCTCGGAGTGCAGTCGTTTGACGAGGGGTTGCTCAAGTTGCTGGAGCGCGATCATCGCGAGGCGGAAATCCTCGACGCGGTGTCTCGGCTGCAAGAGCGATTTGAGAATGTCTCGCTGGATTTGATTTTCGCTCTGCCCGGTCAGACGCTGGCTCACTGGCGTGAGACATTGCGCCGCGCGATCGAGCTTCAACCGACACATCTCTCGAGCTACGGTTTGACCTTCGAGAAGGGGACGGCGTTCTGGTCTCGGCGCGAGAAGGGAGCGATTCAGCAATTGCCCGACGGCCTCGAACGGGACATGTACGCCGCCGCGATGGATGACCTCGCGGCTGCCGGCTACGAGCAATACGAGATCAGCAATTTCGCTCGGCCCGGATACTGCTGCCGGCACAATCAAACGTACTGGCGTGCCCTGCCCTACTTCGGCTTCGGTCCTGGAGCGGCTCGGTACATCAACGGCCGACGCGAGTCGAATCACCGCAGCACGACGACTTGGATTAAGCGTGTCCTCGCCGGGCAAAGCGGCGTCGCGATGAGCGAAGAGCTTGCCCCTGAGCATCGCGCCCGCGAGGCGATTGTGCTCGGCCTACGGCAACTCGACGGCATTCGCCGCGACGAGTTTCAAACGCTGACCGGCTTTGATCTCGATGCGCTCGTGGGTGAAACCATCGCTCAGGAAGTTGCCGCCGGCCGAATTGAGGACTTCGGCGACGGCATCCGCATCACGCATGAAGGCCGATTCTTTGCCGATCCGGTGATGATCGCGTTTCTGTGAACGCAAAGCAGAATTGATCATTGGTTATTGGTCGTTGGTCATTTGTCATTGCCGGAAATAACCAATAACCAACGATCAATTTCCGTTTTTCCTCTCGTCAAATCCGTCTTGACCCTTTTCGCGAAGCCGTCGTACTGTCCGCGCCCCTTCTGATTCCGACATTGCCCGTCTGCGGCAATCCCACCGTCCATTCCCATCCCGTCAGTTCCCTCCGATCACGCTCAAGTCCCCCGAAAGGCCCTCTCGATGACCCACGTCGGTCGCGATTCGTCGGCTTTGTCCGTGCATTTCCGTCGTTGCCGGTGGCGTTTTTTCGCCGCTGCGGCCGCGTTGTCCGTGGGCATTGGGCTGAGCGGTTGTGTCTCGCAAGACATCTATCAAGCCGGGGAGTTGCCGGCGAATTTGCAGGCTCCGCAGGTCGCGAACACGAAGAAGCTCGACCTCTCTGGCCTGACAACGGTGGCCTACAACAACGACATCATCGACAACGGTGACATTCTCGAAGTGCAAATCCTCGTGGGCTTGAACACCAAGGACAATCCGCCGGTGATGCAACCGCGAGTGAACGAGGCGGGAGCGATCTCGCTGCCGAACATCGGCGAGATCCCGGTTCGCGGGTTGGACCTCCCGACGGCCGAGTCCGCCATCTCGGCGGCTTGCATTCAGCGAGGAATCTATCGCTCACCGCAAGTCACCGTCTCGATGAAGAAGCAGCGGACGAATCAGATCCGAGTTCTTGGCGCGGTGAAGAATCAGGGCATCCACAATCTCCCGCGAGGTAGTTCGGACTTATTCACCGCGTTGGTCGCGGCCGGCGGACTCACGGATGATGCCGGCGTGATCGTCGATGTCCGGAACCCGTCCGCGGCAAGCCCGATTCAACCCGATCGGATCGCCGGCGGTTTCGGAAATTCGGCAGACATCGCTCTGACCGGTCACTCGCAGGCAACGCCGGTCGGATCACGCAGCGCACCCTCGGCGTTTCGTGTCGATCTCGTCTCCGCCACAAAGGGAGCCGGTGGATCGTACACGCTGCAAGACGGCGCGACCGTGAACGTCGAGCGTCGCGATCCCGATGCCATTCGAGTGGTTGGCTTGGTCAACAAGCCCAACCGCTACGAGTATCCGGTCGGCGAAGAACTGCGAGTGCTTGACGCGATTGCGTTGTCGAACGGTGTCTCGAACAAGGCGGCCAACAAAATCTTCATCGTGCGACAACTGCCCGGTCAGCAACAACCGGCCGTCATTCAAACCAGCATCCGCGAGGCGAAGCGGAACGGCCAAATGAATTTGAAACTCGCTCCCGGTGACATCGTCTCCGTCGAGCAGACCCCCACGACCGTGCTGCTCGATTCGATCATGCTGATCCGCTTCGGAGTCGGCGCGTCGCTGGGAACATTCTTTTAGGAACGATGAACGAGGAATTGCGGCTTATGAATCCTGACGCCCAACAACCCGCGACAGCGATGTTGAACACGGCCAACGTGGTCGCGGGCATGATTCGCTTCCTGCACGCCGTGCGAGTTCGCCGCGGCACATTGCTGGCCGCACTGCTGATCAGCGCCGCGTTGGGAGCGGCTTACTATCTGACGGCCACGCGGTTTTATGACGCGCACGCGCAGGTGCAGATCGTTCAAAGCGAGAAGAATCACAACTCGCTCAAGGGTGGCCAGCAAACGGCCACGGCGAATAACGACGTCTTCCAGTTCATGGCGACCTATCAAAGAATCATGTCCGGCGATCGAGTGCTCAGCGCCGCGTTGCAGGACGTGCCCAAGGAATATCTCGTCGATTTCGATGGGTTCTCGCCCGAAGTCTGGCCGAACTTGCTGAAGAACAATGTCAGCGTCACCAACGAGCGCGGCACCACGCTGATCGATGTCCGCTATCGCTCGCGAGATCCGAAAGCGGCGACATTTCTCGTTCAAAGGATCGTGACCGAGTACATCAATCACATCAATCGGACCACTGGCAACCAAACGCTCGAAGCGCTCAAGCGGCTCACCGAAGAAAAAGACCGGACCAACCAGCAGTTGACCGAAAAGAACAACGAGTTCCTGGAGTTGCAGAGTCAAATCGGCTTCGTCCTGGACGTCGAGGGCAAGAGCACCAACATCCTGGCCGTGCGGTTGATCGAAGTGAACAAGGCTTTGATTGACGCGGAGCGAGCAACTCTGGAGGCCTGGTCGTTTCTGCAAACGGTCGAGCAAGCGGCGCGAACCGGCCAAGACATGCAGCAGTTGTTGTTTCAAGCGGTCGAGTCTTTGGGAGCCTCGATTCTGGCTAAGCAAATGGGGCTGGGCGAACAAGACGCCTGGGCCGTCGCCAAGATGAACGAAGAATTGCAACGGCTTCGCAACGACTGGAGCGAGCGACGCACCGTGCTGGGAGACAACAATCCCGAATTGCTGGAGCTGACTCAACGGATACGCAGTCAACAGGAACTGATCAACAGTTTTTTCCAGCAGTCGAAACAAAACCTGGCAACCAATTCCCAGGATCTGGGTCCGCAGCTCATGGGCATGGCACGGCAGCGCTATCAACTGACGATGTCGCGGCAGCAGATGCTCCAGAAGCAGTTCGACAACGAGAAAACCGAAGCGATCAAACACAACGACTTGATCGCCAAGCTCAGCATCGTCGAACTCGATCGCAAGCGGTTGCAAGCCTATGACGACTCGCTGCTGCAACGGATCGAAGACCTGCAACTCGTCAGCGGCGAGGGAATTAAAGTCGAATTGAACAAGCTGCCCAAAGCCGGCAAGTTGCCATCGTCACCGCGATTGGTGCTGGTCGTCGCCGTCTGCTTTGTGCTGGGACTCGGCGGCGGGTTGGGATTGATCTACATGCTCGATCTGCTGGACGACCGATTCCGCTCGCCGGATGAACTGCGAATGCAGCTTGGCGTGCCCGTGCTCGCGATGGTCCGCGCGATGGAAGCCACCGGTGGCACCGGAGCCGACGCCGTGCAGTGTCATGCGAAGCCTAACGGCGTCGAGACCGAAGCCTTCCGAACACTGCGAACCGCGATCTCTTTCTCGGATCGGCAAGCTCAGCGCATCGTGGTGACGAGCACCGAACCGGGCGACGGCAAGACGACGGTCATGTCGAATCTCGCGGTCGCGTTCGCCCAATCGGGTAAGAAGACACTGCTCATCGACGCCGACATGCGACGTCCGGGCATGACTGCGCTGTTGGGTCTGAAAGGTCAGCCAGGTCTGTCGCAGGTGCTGCGCGACGAGCGGCCGATCGCGACCAGCGTCGCCGAGAATCTGTTTGCTCAAGTCACACCCGGTCTCGACGTCATCCCGTCGGGTTCGCGACCCAGCAATCCGGCGGAGTTGCTGGCCAGCGAACGCTTCTCCGAACTGCTGGCATGGGCCGAGGCCAGCTACGACCAAATCCTGGTCGATGCGCCGCCGGTGCTCGCCGTCGCGGACCCGATCATCATCGGCCGCATGGTGGACGGCGCAGTGCTGGTCGTTCGCCCGGACAAGAATCGCCGCCGCATGGTGATCCGCGCGGCCGAGGCATTCTCCGCCGTCGAGGTCAACTTGATGGGCGTCGTGGTCAATCACCTCTCCAGCGATTCGTCGGGCGATTACTACGGGTACGGCTACGGATATGGCTATGGGTACGGCTATGGGTACGGCTACGGCTATGGCCACGACGATGCCAATGCTGCGGCTGAGTCGGAACCGGAACACGACGGCGGCGACGAAGAACCCGTCTCTGAAGAAACTCAACCGCTGCGACGCGCGGCGTAAAATGTGGGGCACGTTTTCAACGTGCCCGTCCCGAAGCACGTTGAAAACGTGCTCCACAAGGTGAGATCCATGATGCACGCCCCCGCCGTCACGTTGCCTCACGACGACTCGACCATCTCACCGCTGGAACGTGGATGCCTCTGGATCATCGACGCCGCGTTGGCGGCGTGTGTCTTTGCCGTCCCCTGTCTTTTGGGCGGTCGCATCGCGCTGGGACAGTGCGTGCTGGCCGCGAGCGCAGCCGTTGCGGCTCTCGCGTGGTCAGCCAGTTTGCTGTTCAGCCGCCGCCCGACGTGGACCGTCACTTGGGTCGAGCCTCTGCTGCTGGCCGTCATCGGAGTCGGGCTGTTGCAAATCACTCCGTTGCCACCGGCGCTGTTGCACCTCCTCTCGCCGCAACATGGCAAGCTGTTGCCGCTGTGGTCGGGAGATGCCGATGCGGCCGGAGCGCTGGGAGCTTGGCAAACACTGTCGCTGAACGTCGGTGAGACGCGGCAGGCGATGATCGTTGGCCTGAGTTACATCGCGTTGTTCTTCGTCGCGACGCAGCGTCTGCGACGAGTCGGCGACATCGAACGTTTGCTGAAATGGATCGCGACGTCGGCCGGTTTGATGGCGTTGTTTGGAGTCGTGCAATGGCTCACGAGCAACGGCAAATTCTTTTGGTTTTACGACTACCCGATGACGACCGCCGGACATCGGTTGAAGGGCGCGTTCACCAATCGCAATCACTTTGCGGAATTCCTGGCGTTGGGATGTGCTCCGCTGCTGTGGTGGGTTCTGAAGACGCTCGAAAGCCGTTCGGTCACGGCGAGCAGCTTTGGCCGGAACGGCGCTCGCAACAACACCGACACGCTGCTCGGTGGATTGCTGTTGCTGCTGGGTGTGTTGGTCTTCGCGGTGCTTTTCTCGCTGTCACGCGGCGGGACGGTGGCGCTGAGTGTCTCGTTGGTCGTCATGCTCGGATTGCTGTTCCGTGCGAAACGTTTATCAGGCCGAGTCGTCGGCGTCTTGCTGGGGATGTCGCTGGTCGCCGGGAGTCTGTTCCTGATGTTCGGCTATGAGAAAGTTTCCGACCGGCTCGACAATTGGGAGTCGGACGAACGGCTGGCGGTCTGGGAAGCGAACTTGCAGATCGTCCGCGACTTCCCGTTGTTCGGCACCGGCTTGGGCAGTCATGCCGAGGCTTGTCCGATGTACTACGACCCGCCGTTTGTGGGAGTCGAATTCACGCACGCGGAGAACTCGTATTTGCAGATCGCGTCGGAGTGCGGCTTGCTCGGACTGGGACTCGCGTTGCTAGGCGTCGCGTGTTGTGTGAAGTGGTGCGTGCGAGCGATCAACTCGCAGGCGGACGTTCGGATTCGCGTCTTGTCGGCGGCCGTGTCGGCCAGTTTGGCGGCGAATGTGGTCCATGCGGTCGTGGATTTCTCCTGGTACATCCCCGGTTTGATGGTCATCACTCTGCTGCTGGCCGCGTGTGCTCGGCGACTGGATCAGTTGGCGGCTTGTGGTGCGGGCGTCTCGCCTGCAATGGATTTGAGTTCCGAGTTCCGAGTTCCGAGTTCCGAGTTCCGAGGCCAAGCAAGCCTTCCGCGTGGGTTGGGACTCGCAACGGCGGCGATTGCGGTGGCCTGCTCGCTGTGGGCGCTTCCGCAGTTGGAACAACTCGCGAAGAGTGAGCCGCATTGGTTCGACTACTTGCGACTGGCCATGCCTCAGAAGGGGCCGGCTCCGATCGCTGCGGCGGATGCGGACGATCCTGGCGAGTCCGAAACCGAACGGACCATGCAATTCAAACAACGACTGTCGGCATTGAGCGCCGCAGTAAAGCTCAACCCCTCGCAAGCGCGAGCACAGTTGCGGCTGGCGGCGACCTACCTGACGGCCTTCGATCACCTGCAGCAGCTCAGCGACGATCCGATGTCGTTGTCGCAACTCCGCGATGCGGCACTGGCCGCGCAGTTCGAGTCGAACGACGAAATGCACGAATGGCTGGAACGGGCGGTCGGCAAGAATCTGAAGTACCTCCACGCGGCCGCTCGACATGCGAAGAAGGCCGCGCTGCTTTGCCCGTTGCAGGGCCAGGCGTACCTCCACTTGGCGGAACTGCGATTCCTCGAGGATTCAGACCCGCAGCATGGATCGGCGTTGCTGCGACAAGCCTTGTTGGTTCGGCCGCAGTCTTCGACGGTGCAGTTTGCTGTCGGCCGCCACCAATGGCTCGATGGGAAAATCGACGAGGCACTCGATTCCTGGAAGCTGGCGTTTCACCAAGATCAGTCGTCTCAGGAACAAATCCTCTCGCTGCTGGTCGGCAACGTGCAGGCCGAAGCCATCCTCGAACACTTGAAGCCGGACCTCGCAGCGTTGAAGCGTTTGGAAGCACGATACCTCAACGACCAACAGCCGTTGCCGGACTATCCCGTCATCGCACGCGCCTATGCCGAGGCGTTGAAGCAAGAACTCACGAGCCCAGAATGCGACCAGCCGATCGACCAGTTGATCGCCGCCGCCGCAATCTACAACCGCCTGCAAGACGCCGACGAAGCCGAAGCCTGTCTGAACCACGCCGTTCAGATCGACCGCACTTCGTTCACCGCTCGCAAGATGCTCGGTGCATTCTTGCTGGATCAAGAACGATTCGCCGAGGCCTCGGAACATCTCAACTGGTGCGTGCGGATGAGCCCCAACGACCGCTGGCTGCGCGGTCTCGCCGAACAAGCCTTGGCCAACAGCCTGCGAGGACCGACCGGTCCGACAAGCAAAACCGGCATTCAGCCCGCCGGATATGAAACGCTCGAACCGAAACGCCGCGACCGTCCGTAGACTTGCTCTCAGCCAATCCACTTGTTTCGCTGACGCTCCGAGAAATCTGCGAAGAGGTTCGCAGTTCTTCCGAGTCGAAACGTGGAGGCCGGTCATGCGAGTAATTCTGGCGTTGGTCATCGCTCTGGTTGTTTCGCAATCACTGTCGTTCGCTGACGACAAACTTGAGGCTCGGCTGCACCCGCTGATTGGCACTCACAAGGGCGAGGTCGCCATCGCCGTGAAGCATCTCAAAACCGGCGAGTCGTTCGCCCATCGCGCCGACGAACCGATGCCGACCGCCAGTCTCATCAAACTGCCGGTGATGGTCGAGGTTTATCAGCAGGCTCACGAAGGCAAGCTGAAACTCACCGACCCAATCACGCTCAAGCAGGCCGACAAAGTCCCTGGCAGCGGCATCCTGACGACGCACTTCAGCGAAGGAGCCTCGTTCCCACTGGTCGATGCCGTGCGGCTGATGATCGCATTCTCCGACAACACGGCGACGAATCTGGTCATCGACAAGATCGGCCTGCCCGCGACCGCCGCACGAATGGTAACGCTGGGATTCCCGAACACGAAGTTGCACTCGAAATCGTTCAGACGCGAGACGACGGTCTTCCCGGAACGCAGCGAAAAGTTTGGCCTCGGTTCAACCACGGCCGGCGAAATGGTCGGACTGCTGGAACAACTGCACGCCGAAAAGCTCGTCAGCCTGGAAGCCTCGAAAGCCATGCTGGAACACCTCAAGAAGTGCGACGACAAAGACAAGTTCCCCCGGTTCCTGCCGGCCGGGACAGTGATCGCTCACAAGACCGGTTCCGTCAACGAGGCCCGCACCGACGCCGGAATCATTTTTTCACCGAGCGGCCCGATTGCACTCTGTGTGCTCACCGCGAAAAACGAAGACAAATCGTGGATCGCCGACAATGCTGGTAATCGAATCTGTGCGACGGTTGCTCGCGAAGTC
>CAZILR010000126.1:0-10303 GCA_964539995.1 uncultured Planctomyces sp. | reverse complement strand
ACCGCACGCGGATGAGCGGTCGCGGTTCGTGAAGTTCGGTAACCGTTGAGCCGAGTTCAGTAGGTGACCTCGGTCCCCAGATAAAAATTCACGCCGGGTTGCAGCACTGGCCGAGCGAGCGGATTCTGTGAACGAAAATCGAAGTGCTCACGATAGTTTTCGTTGGTGAAGTTTTCGACTCCGGCCAAAACGGTAACACGCTCGCGAGGTCGCCACGCGGTTCGCAAATCCCAGACGGCAAAGCCGGGGGTCGTCGATTCCAGCAAACTGGTCGCAACTCGGTCTTGTTCAGCAACGAGACGAGTGGAGAGTTCGACGTGCCACGGCCGTCCCGCGAGTCGCGTTTGAAACCGCGCCCCCAGGCGACTCCAAAGCGGAGGGATCTGTGGCAGCGGTTCATGGTCTCCGGCTTGAGGGACTCCTGAGAAGTCGCCACGCGGTCGAGTCGGATCGCGTTGACTGGGATTTCCAGGCGTGGCTTGTTCGGTGGCGAAGTGGCCGTTGCGAGTGAGGTCCGTCCCTTGGACATATCCGAGCATGGCGAACAACTCGATCGAATCTGTTAGTTGATATTCGGCGTTCGCCTCGACGCCAACGAAGGTCGCCAAGTCCGTATTCACATACTTCAGGTTGATCTGCTCGACTTGCCCGGCGGGTGGGCCGCGACGGATGCTGAGATTTTCAAAAGTGATGGCGTCGTTGACCCACGCATGAAATCCGTTGACGCGGGCGGAGAGCGGGCCTTCGTCGTAGCCCAGGCCCAAGTCGATTTGCCAGCGGCGTTCGGGGTTCAGTCGCGGGTCGCCGGTGACCGTGTTCAGCCCGTTCTGCAACAGGAACATGAACGACTCCGCCACATAAAGTTCGGTGAGCGACGGCGCGCGTTGACCGTGCCCGGCGTTTCCGTAAAGGGTCCAGTGTTCATCGACCGCGTACTCCGCCGTGAGGTACGCCGACCACAGGCCAAAGCTCTGATTGAAGTCACCGGTCCCCAGAATGTCCGCCAATGAGGACTGCGGAGTACCGGTTCCTAGAGCCGCGAGATTCGCCGCGTCCTCGGTGACCTCCGCAGCGACAAGATCGGCGCGTGCGCCTGTCCGAAGTGTCAGTCCTTCGAGCGAGCGATCAACGAACTCGATGAACACACCGGGATTCGCCGCGACTGACTGTGGAAGAGGCGAATTGACGTCAGTGAAGGTGCTGGCCCCGAATCGACCGCTGGAAATCTCGTCGATCTGCTGACGGACGACCCGCACATCCGCGCCTCCGATGGCGACTCGATCCGAACTCAGTTCCCAAGTCGCCTCCAGACGCGCCCCGGCGGATTGCGAATTCACGTTGGTTCGACCGACGTAATCAATGAAGTTCATGAACGGAAACGTCTGCCGCTTGGAGGCGCTTTGAGCGTTGCCGCCGAGTCGCGTCTGGTTGTACCAAGCCTCGGTCTCGAAGCGGTCGGCCCAGAGAACGGTTTCATCAATGACGGTCACTTCAAAACCATCGGTGACGAGAAAGTCCAAGTCGAACGCTTGCCCGGGAAGCTCGACATCGGTTTGGTCGAGCCGCAAATACGAGAATTCCACACTGCGGCCCGGCTCGAAGTCCCAGCCGAAGGTGAGGTCGATGTCGCGCGACTTGTAGCTGGCGGGAATCTCAGCGCCGTTTCCGGATTGGTAATCCGAACCGCCGCGATGTCCGTAACCAACGCGCAGGCCCCAATCTTCGTCGGCGGCCTGGAACATCTGGCGGCCGTACCACTGCTCGCCGTTGCTCATGTAGTTGCCGCTCGTCGAGCCTCCGAGTTGCAAGTCGTCTTCGCTGCGTGGGCTGTGAGCCAGCTCAAAATCAATGAAGTCAAAACCTGGGCCGTACCGAGCGGCATACGGACCTTTGACGACCGTGACCTGCTCGATCAGCCGCGAGTCGATCTTGCTGAGCATTGTGTCGAGGTCAATGCGTGCCGGAATCCAATATGAACCGGACGCGTTCAACTGTCCGACGCGGCTGCCGCGAATGCGCGGGTCCGTGATGATCGGGTTGCGTTTTTGAGTCGTGACACTGCGGTTGGCTGCCGACTTGCCCAGCAGACTGCCACCATCGGTCGTGCTCCGAGTGGGAGCTTCAATGCCGAGCACTCGATCTGCGGAGGAGGAACTGTTCGACGATGCGAGCGTGCTCGGCAGATTGCTTCGCGGCGCACCGCCTCGAAACAGACTGGCCGAAGTCATCGCATCGGGACGCTGCGGCAGCCGAGCGGTATCCGGCTGCATCAACTGTGGCGTCAACGGCGGAACGTCTTGAAGGTGATGCGAAATCTGAATGAAGTCAGGTTCCGTCGGATCGTTGAGTGCCACCCAGAGCGGATGCCGAAACTCCTGTGCCGATGCACGCCCCGTCACACCGTCGCAGAGGCCGAAGAGATTACCCCAGGCTGCCGCGCAGACCAAGACCGTCAGCCATTGAGCAAGCCTCGGCCGTCTCACGTTCACGTCCCTGTTGGCAACTGCCCGCCATCCTTGGCGGCTGGAGAATGATGTCAGGATTCATCGGCGGGGCACGAACGCTGGAATCATCGGCAAAGTCTGGAAGGCATCCATTCAATCGACATCACCGCGCCGACTTACCTGACCGGCAAAGTTTGCCATGATCGTCGTGTCTCGAAGTGGTCCAACTACGATTTCGGCGACTTGGGATGCAGCAAGTTCTCAGCCTCTTGTCGCAGGCGTTTGAGGCGCGGATGGCCGGGAACGGTTTGGTCCATTTTCTGGATGCCGCGTTTCAACCAGTCCTCGGCATCATCGCGTCCCTCGGCGTGCGACAGAATCGCGTTCACGAACTCGACGCTGCCGACGTCGGCGTTGTCGGTCGGACGCATCTGTTTCAATGTTTGTCTCGCGTCGGCGAGCTGGCCGGCTCGCCACTCAGCGAGACTGCGCAAGCAGGCGTACTCTGGCAGTCGATCCGGTGTGGCGCTGACTTGCCGGAGCAATTCCGTAGCGCGGGCGGGTTGCTGATGCTGCGGAGCCAAACTTTGAGTCAACAGCCAACCGAAGTTGTAGAGATAGTCCGGCAGCGGCGGCAGTTGTTCGCGCAGTTGAATCGCGGCCAGATAATGCGGATTCGCAGCGGCCTCATCGCCTCGTGACCAATGCAGGTCTGCCAAATGCAGACGGATCCATGCGGCGGCATCGCGATAGCGCGGCGTTTCGGGAGCCGCCTTGAGCAGTTCATCGAGCAGTTGTCGCGACCGTTCGAGCAACACCAGTGCTAGCTCCGGTTGGCTCGTAAGAATGCGGACCTGAGCTAATTCGCCGAGGTCGATGGCTAACAGTTCGCGATACTTCTCGACGTCGCCGAATTCCGCGACTTGAGCTTCCCAATGTGTGATGGCCTCCTGAAACATCGCTACCGACAAATCAAACTCGGCCCGGTCGCGCAAGACTTCGCCGAGAACTGACCGAGCGGACGCTTCGCCGTCGCGAAATTCGGACTCTTCGGGGTATTCATCGCCGAGTTGTTTGCACACGCGCACGGCGGCGATGGCGATCTCTTTCGCCTCGCTGGCTCGGCCGAGGCGATTCAAGGTGTAGGCAATGTTCGCTTGAGCCGTCGCCAAATTGAACCGGTAGCGCGGCACGTCCGGTCGAGCTGCCACGAGTAGTTCATAGGCCGCAATCGCATCGCGGTAATCCTGAAGCGCGTCATGCCCCAAGGCTCGATCGACGTTCCCCAATGAGATCGCGCTGCTGGCCAACCCCTCGACGAAATCAGGATTGTCTTCCGCATCGTCACGGAGTTGCCGCCAAGTGATCACCGCCTGCTCCAAATCGCGGCGTGCAGCATTCAAGTCCGCAGCTTGTTCATGGAGAGTTGCGCGTTGGTTGAGCGTGGTGGCCAGACTGATCCGCGACAGCCGGCGCAGTTCGACATCGTCAACTCGACCGACGGTCTCAAACAAGCCCACGGAACGGTCCAACAGCTTGATCGCCTCGGCTGACTGACCGGCACGATGTCGCACCAGGGCGAGTTGGTAGCCAGCATCGCCGAGTTTCGCGGCCAGTTTCGAGTTGCTGGCGGCATGTGGTTCCAGTTCGCGAATGACCTCTTGCAGAATCTGCTCCGCATCCTCGGATCGTCGCAGCGAAATGAGACTGCTGGCCTGCTTGACGAGTGCCGTGCTCAAGACGACTTGCGTTGGTTCGGGCACTTCGTGAGAGGTGCCAAGTTGGCGCGTGAGTTCCGCAGATCGCGAATACGCTGCGAGTGCCTTCGAGTGCTCCGCCAGCAAGCTGTGAACATCTCCAAGTCGAACGAGACTGGCAGCGAGTTCGAGACGCAGTTCCGGATTCGACGATGGTTGTGCGGCGAGTTCGTCGTAATAGCCGGCCACCATTTCCAACAGGTTCTTGCGGACTTGTTGCAAGCGCGGGAAGTACTGCAAGTCGCCGCTGATTCCGGTCAAGCGGTCGATCGCCTGCTGTGATTGCCGGAATCGGGTGAGAGCTTCCGCGAATGCCGCTTGCTCCTGACGCCAAGCGCGATGGATCAAGACTCCCGCGACGGAGATGGTGACGAAGATGACTGCGGCCAGGCCAGCCGCAACCCGCTTGAGGCGACGAATGCGTTCGAGTCGCGAAGCCGTTTCTTCTTTCGCGGTGCGAATTCGTCCGAGCAACTCCGCGTGAGCCGGCAACGTGGAGTCCAACTGCTCGGCGGCGAGATCAAAATCCTTGCGCTCGAACGCGGTGGTCGCGTAATCGAACCTCGCACGGGACAACCCGGCGCTGGCTCGCGTATTGCCGTCCCACAATCGCAATGCTTCTTCAAATTCGATCAACGCCTTTTCAAAGGTTCGATAAGTGCCTGACTCGCGGGCAGTTTGCAGTTCCGCTTCGGCGTGGATTACCAGTGCGAGGCTGTTGGCGTGAGCCTGGTATTCTCGGATCGCCGCTTGAAACGCTTTCGTGGAGGGATACCGATCCGCTGGCTGTGTCGCCATCGCCTTCAGTGCGATGGCCATGAGGTCATCGTGTCGATCGGTCGGCACGATTTCATTGCGGATGGCCGCCTCCACAACTTTTCTCGCATTCGGGCCGGCGTGCGGTGACTTTCCGACCAAGCTGCGAAACAACAATCCTCCGAGCAGATAGACGTCGCTGAGCGGTCCAATGAGTTCGACGTTTCCCGCCGCCATTTCTGGAGCCATGTACTGCGGAGTTCCCGCCGGCCCACTGTGCCGGATGGCATTGGGCTTGTGAAAGTCAGGCGTCGGCAGAGCCAGCCCCCAATCCATCACCAACACTTCTCCGAACTCGCCGATCATGACGTTGTCCGGTTTGAGATCTCGATGCACGACGCCTCGCGCGTGCGCGAAGCCGATGGCATCCGCAACACGCAACAGAATGTCGAGGTTCTCCGCTTCCGAGTTTGTGCCGATGGACTTTGACCAAGGTGTGCCTCGAACTTCTTTCATCGCGTAGAACGATTCACCGTTGTGGTTCGAGCACAGCTCATAGATCGGCACAATGTTGGGATGCTCGAGCGCCCCGGTGATGACCGCTTCGGCCAGAAAGCTTTCGCGCACGGCAGGGTTGCTCGCCACCGAAGGCTTGATGACCTTGATGGCCACGGATCGGTCCAGCGACCTCTGCCGAGCCAAATACACTTTGCCCATGCCACCCCGGCCCAACTCCCGGATGATCTCGAAATCGACGTCGGAGGCGGCCGGTTGCCCCAGTGAGGAAACTTCGCGCCGGCGAATCGCCAACGTGGACGCGAATCCGGGAAACGCGCTGCCCGGAGTTTTGACGGCCCCCAGGTCATTCGTCTCGATCACCGTGCGTTGGTCGTCAAGCGGTTCGACGAGAGTGTTGACCTCGCGAGTCGCGGCAGATGGGTTTCCGGTCGGGGATGAGGCTCCCTTCTCGGACAACTTTGGCGTCGTCGCCGAGTTCCCAAGGAGATTGGTCGAGGTTACCGGTGTCGCAGACGTTGGTGGAATTTCCACAATCGTAGCTGCCGCGCGATCTGCCTCCGAAATGAGGTCGGTCTGGACGACTTTGCTGGCTGAAGTCCCCGACGTGCTTTGGTCAAGCGGCGGCGTTGTAGAATCTCGCGAATTCATTGGGTGATGACTTTGAATTGTTGCGGCTGACCGCCGCGAGCGAAGTCGCTGCGTCCGTTAGGATCAGCCCTTTTCATCCAGCGACTCAAGGATTGAATCCGGTCAGTCACGACGAGTGACTTTCGGCCGTCGCACGCGAGTCAGGACAGAATACGAGAATTGGAGCGTCAAATCATGTTGCATCAGAATTGGCTGGCGGGGCTGCGGCAATGGAGTTCGGGATCACGATCGCGCGTTGCCCAGAGCCGAAAGCCTCGGCGATTGCCTTCCGTGGCGATCGAAGAGTTGGAATCTCGCTGCTATTTGAGCGCGACGACCGGCGATGACCGTTCGCCTGCGGACGCACTCCTTGCTGAGCGGCAGTTTCTCGTTCAGTTGACTTCGGCGGCGACCTCCAGAGTTCAGACATTGGACCAGGCTCAGTCGATCTTCGCCAGCGGCAGCATCGACCTACGAGCCGCACGGGGGTTGGGAACACCAGGATTGTGGCTGGTGACGTCGAGCGAACCGGACGTCGGTCGAATCACGTCGTCTCTGCGTGCGAATCGCTCGGTGGCGTACTTTGAAGCGGACTCGACCGTGCAGGGTCAGGTCATCCCCAACGACTCCCTCTTTGGCGATCAAGTGGGACTGCTGAATTCTGGAGCCAACGGCACAACGTCAGATGCGGACATCGACGCCGACGAAGCCTGGAACATTTCCACGGGAAGCTCGTCGGTCGTCGTCTCGATCATTGATTCGGGGGTCGATTACACGCATCCGGATTTGTACCTCAACATCTGGCTCAATCCGGGAGAGATTCCGGCGGCGACACGGGCCAGCTTGATCGACTCGGATGCGGATGGCCGGATCACGTTCCGCGATCTGAATGCACCGGCGAATGCCAGCTTCGTGAGCGACCTCAACGGCACGTCGTACATCGACGCGGGCGACCTGCTGCAAGACGTGCGCTGGGAGAATGGAGTCGATAACGACGGGAACGGCCGCACCGACGACTTGATCGGCTGGGATTTTCGGAGCAACGACAACGACCCGTTCGACACGCACGGGCACGGCACCCACGTCGCCGGCACGATCGGAGCGGTCGGCAACAATGCGTCTGGCGTCGCGGGGTTGAATTGGAACACGTCGATCATGCCGCTGCGGTTTCTCGATTCCGTGGCCGGACAGGGACTGAGCGGTTCGACGTCGGATGCGATCACGGCGATCAACTACACGACGGCCATGAAGACTCGCTCGCAAGACGCCGTCAACGTGCGGGTCAGCAACAACAGTTGGGGTTCGTTGGACACCTTCAGTCAGTCGTTGCGTGACGCAATCGCGGTCAACGGTGCGGCCGGAATTCTGTTCGTCGCTGCGGCCGGCAACGGCGAGGGCCGCACAGGCAGCGGCATCGACTTGGATGCCGAAGGGCTGGGCTTTTTCCCCGCGAGTTTTGATTTGGATCACATCGTTGCAGTTGCGGCCACGAACTCGAATGACTCGCTGGCGACGTTCAGCCAATTCGGAGCAACGTCGATTGATCTCGCCGCACCCGGAGTCGCGATCCTCAGCACAGAACCGGGTGGCGGGTTCGCGTTTCGCAGCGGCACGAGCATGGCGACACCGCATGTCGCGGGAGCCGCCGCGTTGGTATTCGCACGCATTCCCGATGCCAGCGTTCAAGAAGTCCGGCAAGCGTTGTTGCAGAGCGTCGATGTGAAGTCCTCGCTCTCCGGAAAAGTCGCGACGGGCGGGCGTCTCAACGCGCGAGCCGCCTTGCAAATCGACACGTTCGCGCCGAAGGCGGCGCTGGTCTCGGCCCCGAACGTGACCCTCGGCGGAGCGAGCAGTTACGACTTCCAAGTCCGCTACCAAGACAATGCCGACATCGACTTCAACAGCCTCGACAACGCCGATGTGCGCGTCGTCCCGCTGGCGACTCCGGACGCGCCGCTGTCAGTGACGATCTCGAACCTCGTGCTGGATTCCGATCCGACCACGGCCGGCAATCAGCCGATCGTGACCTATCGCATCGTCCCGCCCGGAGGAACTTGGAACCTCGATGACAATGGCGAATTCCGCATCGAACTGCTTGCCAACGCCGTCGCGGACACGCGCGCGGGGACTCCGAATCGCACTCCCGCTCAAACGCTGGGGACGTTCGAGGTCCGCATCGCCTACGAGGGGCAGATTCTGGTCACGACATTCGCCGATGGAGCGGACTCGAACCCGGCCGACAGCATCAGCCAAATCGCCGGCGGACAGAGCACCCTGCGCTCCGCCATTCAAACGGCCAACACGGTGGCCGGCTTGAACACGATCGTGCTGGAGCCGGGAACGTACGTCCTGAACATTTCAGGATCGAGTGAGGATGCCGCCGTGACCGGCGACCTCGACATCACCAGCCAGATCGTGATTCTGGGCAACGGCGCGACGATTCAGATGACGGGCAACCTCGATCGAGTGTTCGATGTCCTGGTCAGCGGCAACCTCACGCTGCGCGACGTCACCATCACCGGCGGCAGCACCGCGAACGCCGGTGGTGGTTTACGCAACACTGGTGGAACGGTGTCGATCACGTCGAGCACACTGATGGAGAATTCGGCCGGCAACGGCGGCGCGATCGCCAGCAACGGCGGTTCGGTCAGCCTGACGAACTCGACCGTCTCGAACAACACCGCAACCGATGCCGCTGGACTGGATGTGACGGTCGGGTCTCTGCTGCTAATCAATGTCACCGTGACCAAGAACGATGCCAGCAACTCCGGCGGCGGCGTGCGAGTCGATGCTGGGTCGATGGCGGGTGTGTTCAACACCATCATCGCCGGCAACAGGGCGGACATCGCTGGTCCTGACGTTTTCGGTGATTTCACTGCCGCCCTGAGCCACAACTTGATCGGCATTTCGGATGGCAGCACTGGTTTCACGAACGGCGTCTCCGGCAACCTCGTAGGCAGTGTATTGAGTCCTCTTGATCCCAAGCTGGGACCGTTGGCGCTCAACTCCGGCCTGACGATGACGCACGAGTTGCTAGCTGATAGCCCTGCGATTGATACGGGCGAAAGCGGAATCGCTCCGCAATTCGATCAGGGAGGGATTGCGCGCCCGGTAGATGCCGACGAAGATTTGATCCTCGAAGTTGACATCGGAGCGGTTGAGCGCTATTTCGGCGAAGTTTCTGGTATTGCCTTTAACGATACGGACCAAGACGGAACCCGTGACGCGGGTGAATCGGGCATTGAAGGATTCACGGTTTTTTTGGATCTCGATGCGGACGGTTTTTGGGATGCCAACGAGCCATCGACTCTCACTGCGTCTGATGACCCAGTGACTTTGGATTTCGATGAGACTGGCATGTATCACTTCAGCCGTCTTCAACCGGGCGAATATCGAGTTGTGATGCAACCTACCGCTGGCTGGCAGCAACTCTCGCCAGTCTACGACACCAACGAGAATCGGTTCGATCTGACTCAACTCACACAAGCATCCGGAGCCGATGGAACACGCGGATTTGTGCTGGATGGGTCTGCGGCCAGCCGACAATTGGGATTTGTGCTCGGCGGCGGAGGCGACTTCAATGGAGATGGATTCGACGACTTCATCGTCGGTATGTCTTCCAGCGCCGCTGGGCGAACGCTGTTGATCTTCGGAAGAAGTAGTCCGATCACTGCCGAATCGACCCCCGAAATTCCGGGTGGTTCCAATTTGTCGATCATCACCGTACGCGCAGCGGCCAATAGCAGCCTTGCCCGCGTCCAGCTCGTGGGAGATTTGGATGGAGACGGTAATAGCGAACTGATCTACTCTGGTGGAGCTCTCGCCTCGTCAAGCCAAGGTTCCAGTTGGATCGTTTATGGCAAATCAGGCAGCCAAGTTTCCGAGTTGATTGTAGACGCCGTCTCTCCTCCCGCTGGATATACCATCGCAAGAATTGATGGACCGCGAATGACGGTTGATCCATCGAGCGGCCGAATCGTGGCCTCAGATCTTGCACATGGCGATTTCAACGGTGATGGCTTTGAAGATCTGGCTATCTCCTACCACTTCGCCGATCCCGGTGGCCGTATTGATGCCGGCCAGACAGTGATCCTGTATGGCGGGACAACGCGATTGAGCGGAGTGATTGACGTCACCGCCTTACCAGCAGGAAGCGGTGTGCTCGTCAACGGTCACGGCAGCGGTGACAGCTCCGGCCTT
>CAZILR010000125.1:0-10324 GCA_964539995.1 uncultured Planctomyces sp. | reverse complement strand
CATGAACGGCGACGCCGGCAACGACGTCCTCGACGGCGACGACGGGAACGACTTCGGTCTCGGCGGCGCGGGCAACGACACGCTCGACGGCGACCTCGGCAACGACACGTTGCGCGGCAACGCCGGAAACGATGAACTCTGCGGCAACCTGGGCGCGGATGATCTCGACGGCAACGCGGGCAATGACCTCGTGCAGTCGATCTGCATCGACGTGCAACCGATCGGCATCTCCATCGGCGATGTCAACATCGTCGAAGGAGGCACGGCTGGCGTCGTTCTGGTCGTCGATCAGTCCGGCAGCACCTTCAGTCAGTTTGGCGGAACACCGGTGGGTGACCTCAACGGCGACTTCTTCCCTGACACGATTCTCGATGCGGAAATCGCTTCGCTGTTGGCGTTCCAAGCCGACTTGATCGCTCGCGGCGTCAGCGCGGACCTGTCGCTGATCGCATTCGACGACACGTCCCGCATTCAAGACATGAATCCGGCGTTGCCCGGCCGGCAGTTGTCAACGACTCCGACGGCGGACGCGGACAACAACGGAGTGACTGACTTTGAGCAGATCGTGCGATCGTTGCAGTCCTTGGGTGGAACGGCGTTTGAACCGCCGCTGCAAGACGCCATCACCGTCTTCCAACAGTTGGGAACGGCTCAAGGAGCGGGGACGCTGGCCTTCTTGTCCGACGGCATCCCGTTTGACGGCCCCCCATTCTTCACTCCTGCCGCTTATCAGGATGAGGTCAACACGCTGACCGCACAGGGAGTGACGTTGCGAGCGTTCGGCGTCGGGACCGGTGCCTCACTGCCGGCGCTGCAAGTCATCGACCCCACCGCGCAAATCTTCACGACGAGCAACGCGTTGGCTCAGGCCCTGTCGAATCTGGGCGTGTCCAGCGGTGTGACGAACGTCACGATCGCGCTCTCCTCGGCTCCGCAAGTCCCCTTCACGGTCGATTTCGTGACCAGCGCCGGAACCGCGACTCCTGGAACGGACTTCAATCTGACCAGCGGGACGTTGACCTTTGCCGCCGGTCAGACGACGGCGACGATTCCCGTCACCGCGATCGGCGATGCGATTCCCGAAGCTCCGGAAACCTTCTTCATCACCCTTTCCAATCTGACTCCGCTGGGAGTCACCATCAACCCGTTCACGCTGCTCGATCCAGTGGCGCTCGTGACGATCTACGACAATGGTTCGGTGGTTCCTCCGTCTCCGCCACCGGCTCCGGCCCCGCCACCGTCCACGACCGGAGTGGATATTAATCAGCTCGGCGACACGCTCAACGGCGGCGACGGCAACGACACGATCATCGGGGATTTGGGCAACGACACGATCAACGGCGGTGCCGGCGATGACTCGGTGTTGGCCGGCAGCGGCAACGACTCGGTGCTCGGCGGCGCGGGGAACGACACGCTCGACGGACAGAACGGCAACGACACGCTCGACGGACAAGGTGGCAACGATTCGCTCATCGGCGGCCTCGGAGACGACGTCTTCGTGCTGGGGAATGGTGCCGGGGGACAAGACACGGTCGATGGTGGCGATGGCTTCAACGGCATCGTCGCCAACGGAACCGGCAACCCGGACACGATCAGCGTCGATGCTCCCAACGGAGTCATTCGAGTGGTGCGTGGCAACGCGACGATGACCGGTTCGGCCAACATCCAATCCGTGATCGTCAATGGCTTGGGCGGCGACGACCTGATCACGATCAACAGCCTGGTGGGCGTGGTGCCCACCGTGGTGGTTGTCAACGGCGGCGATGGGAACGACACCATCACCGCGGCCGGAGCCGACATCGGACGAATCCGATTGTTCCTCAACGGCGACAACGGCAACGACACCATCGTCGGCTCGCTCGGCAACGATTCGATCCTGGGTGGCAACGGCAACGACGCCATCAACGGCGGTGACGGCAATGACTCGATCCTGGGTCAGGCTGGCAATGACATCCTCGCGGGAGCCGCCGGCAACGACACCGTCAACGGTGGTGACGGAGCTGACTCGGTCACCGGACAAGCCGGCGACGACAGCCTTGATGGCGGCACCGGCAACGACACACTGCGTGGCTTTGAAGGGAACGATACGTTGCAAGGCCAGGCCGGCGACGACCTGCTCAACGGCATGGACGGCAACGATTCGATCCTGGGAGGCACCGGTCTCGACAGCATCTCCGGCGGTGCGGGAGACGACACGCTCGATGGCGGACGTAACGACGACACCATCAACGGCAACGCCGGCAACGATCTCATCCGAGGCGATCACGGCAACGACTACATCGCGACCGGAACCGAATCGGATACGGTCAACGGCGGCGATGGACATGACACGATCATCGCCACGGATGGCAATGACATCCTCAACGGCGGCGACGGCAACGATCAGATCAATGCCGGTGGCGGCAACGATACGCTCGTCGGTGGCGACGGCAACGATAGCCTGTTGGGTGGTGGTGGTTCTGACGTGATCCTGGGCGGCGATGGCGAGGACTACATCAACGGCCAGGGAGGAACTGACACCATCGCCGGTAATCAAGGGATCGACACGATCGTCGATCCCGCTTCCGAGATCGACGAGAACTTCGTCCTCTCGGCCGCCATCCTCGACCTGTTGGATGCGGCGTAATCGAGAAACGTCCGGGACTGCTGTGGCTCGGTCTGCGGATCGAGCCACAGCGCCGGATCGTGCTCGTGCCTTCGTTCGACGGAGAAAATCCGTCGCCTCGCAGCCTGAGCGTCAGGCTTCCGTAAATTTCCCATGCTCCTGCGGAGCCTGGTGACCCGTGTCGGCGTTCGTTGTTCTGACACGGACGACCATCGAAATTGTTTGTGTGATATTTCTGCGTTGTTCCTCCGGCACGAAGTGCCGAGAAGTCGAGAAGCCCCGGTCATGCCCACGACCGGGGCTTTTTCGTTTTTGGAGGGACGATTTGTCATTGGTTATTGGTCGTTGGTCATTGGTTATTTCCAAATGACCAACGATCAATTCCTCTGCGCTCCGCTCGACCGACTTTGACGGTCGTACCACCAACACCGGTCGTGCCTGATCTGCACAACTTGCTCGGCGTAGCGACTCAGCACGGTTTTGTCGCGCGTGACGGGCGCGAGGACCGATAGCACAACCGGAAGGATCGTGTCTTGCGCTCCGACCGTTGCCGACGTCAGTTCGATCAAGAGCGGAATGACGGCTACAGCGAGCAGAATCGGTGAAACCAGACTGGGACCAAGGAGGAGTCGATCGTGCGTATCACATCTTGGCTGAAGAATTGGACCACCGCAGCAACTCGTCGTCGCGGGTCCGACACTCTGCGGAATCGCGTGCTCTCGCAGGCGGCCGAGAATCTGGAATGCCGCTCGCTCATGTCGGCGAGCGTGTTGCTGGTCGCGGGAACGGAACTGAATATCTCGCTGGTCCGCGATGACGCGGTTCGCATCAGTTCGGTCGCGGGACAAGTCGTGGTCGCCACCGGAACGTCCGGCGGAGTGCTCACCCCGACGCTCAGTCTCGGCTCGGTCAACGCCAGCGCGATTCAGACCATCATCATCACCGGCGGCGACGAGGCCAACATCATCGACTTGAGCGGTGTGCTCGCGGCCGACTTCACCTCGCTGACGAGCATCTCGGTCGATGCCGGCAACGGTTCCGATACGCTGACTGGTAGCCCAGACTTCGCCGACAGCCTGTTCGGTGAAGATGGCAACGACGTCATCAGCGACCAAGGAGGCCTCAACACGCTCGATGGCGGCGATGGAGCGGACTCGATCACGGGCGGTCCCGCAGCCGACAGCATTCTCGGTGGCGATGGGACCGACACGATCAACGGCGGCGACGGCAACGATTCGATCACTGCTGGCAACGGCTCGGACAACGTGATTGCCGGCAACGGTGACGACTCGGTCCTGGGCAATAACGGCGAAGACACCATCGACGGTGGGGCTGGCAACGACTTCCTCAACGGCGACGGCGGCAACGACACCATCAGCGGCGGGACCGGTGACGATCGAATTCTCGGCGGCGATTTGAACGACAACATCCTCGGCGGCACCGGCAACGACAACATCGACGGCCAAGCCGGCAACGATCAGATCGTCGGCGACGACGGCAACGACACGCTGCTCGGTGGATTGGGGAACGACAGTCTGACCGGCGGCAACGGGACGGATCTCATCAACGGCAATGCGGGCAACGACAGCGCTCAGGGAAATGACGGCAATGACACCGTCTTCGGCGGAGCGGGTAACGACAGCCTGCTGGGAGACGGCATTGACGCCACGACGATTGATACCGGAAACGACCTCGTGCAGGGCCAAGCGGGAAATGACACGATCGTCGGCGGACGCGGTGCCGACACACTGGATGGCGGAGTTGATACCGACTTCGTCGCCAGCACCTTCACTGTCGAAGTGACTGCGCCACCACCACCACCTCCGCCGCCACCTCCGCCGCCGCCACCTCCGGTCGTGTCTGGCAACACGTTCCCGGATGCGGTTTGCACGGACGTCGGAGTTGTTCCCGTAACAACTGCAAATCTCATTTCGGGAACGGGTGATGGTGATTCTGAGTTCAACATCACCGGCGTTGGTCAGTTGGCATTCCTTGGGCCGTTCTACAATCCATTGGGTCCCGTAGGCCGCACTGATACACAAGACGTTTCCACGACGACGTACATTCTGGCTCCGAGCGGCCGACGAGTCCCATTAAGTGCCAGTTCGTTTACGGATCCGTTTGAAGCCAGTTCGACGGAAGCTCACAGCATCTTCATTGATGCCACTTACGGCATGACTTGGGAATTCTGCGCCAACATCCAAAGGATGTTTGACACGAGCGGAGCTCAAATTGGTTCGTTCATGACGCGAACTTACACGATCACGAATTCGACGGCTGCCGCAGTGAATTTTGACATTGTCAATTTCAATCACATGCACATGTCGTCGGCTTTCGGAACAACCTTTGGTGATGCGGGCGGACATTTACCGAATCCCGGCGGCACGGAATTGATGTTGGAAACCGACCGAATTGGCACGCCGTCAACCGTAGCAGCGTTTATCGCGATCAGTGGCATCGGCGGCACGATTCCGGCAACCGGACGTTACGAACACAGTGACTGGCCGAGGTTGGAATCCACTGTGATTCAAGCCGGTGCTCCGTTGGGTGATACCATCCAAGGCGACCTCGACGGTGATGAGTTCGTCGATGTTCAAAGCCACGGTGTGATTGCCTTGCGGAACCTTTTCTCGCTTGCTCCTGGCGAAACTCGCACCTACACGGCACACACGATCTATGGAAACGCGGACCCCACCACAATCGGTGCTCCCGCGCCCAATGTTTTGCCTGTTGCGAATCCCGATAGCGGAACATCGGTCGGTAGCTTCCCAGTCACGATTGATGTGGTCTCGAACGACGTGGACTCGGACGGAGCCTTGGATTACGCCACCGTCGCGTTCCAACTCCAGCCAGCCAACGGAACGGTCACGAGTCTCGGCAACGGGTTGATCACCTACACGCCCAATCTCGGATTCAGCGGCACGGACACGTTCAGCTACACGATCGCGGACAACGCGGGTGGCGTGAGTGCTCCGACCACCGTGACGGTCACGGTGATTGGTGCCGATGCCGTCGCCGACCTCATCCTCGGCAGTGACGGCAACGACACGCTGGTGGGTGCGGCAGGCAACGACACGATCAACGCGGGAGCCGGCGATGACTCGGCCGACGGTGGACTTGGCAACGATTCCATCACCGGCGGAGCGGGAGCCGACACGCTGTTCGGAAACATCGGAGACGACACGCTCAACGGCCAGGGTGGTTCGGATTCGCTGGACGGCGGCGAAGGGAACGACACCTTTGAATGGGACGGAGCCAGTGGCGGCAACGACTTCCTGACCGACACGTTGGGAGACAACACACTGGTCGTCAACGGCACCGGTGCGGCTAACACGTTCACGCTCGGCCAATCGGCCGATCGTTTGCTGACCGTGACCGATTCCGGCAAGACCGTGACGCTCGGCCCCACGTTCACGCGAGCGATTATCAACGGCAATAACGGGGACGACACGCTCAATGTCGGCGACATCTCCAAGGTGACGGCGATTTTGGTGGAAGTGCATGGCGGAGCCGGCAATGACCTGATCCTGGGAACCGGCAGCCCCATCGGCCGAGTGCGGCTGCTGCTGGAAGGTGGCGACGGCAACGACACGATTCGCGGCACGCTGGGGGATGACACGATTCTCGGCGGTGCCGGCAACGACAACATCAAGGGTGGTGCCGGAAACGACACGATCAGTGGCGAAGACGGCGAAGACGTGCTCGACGGCGAGGACGGAAACGACTCACTCGATGGCGGTGTCGGAGCGGACTCGCTGAAAGGAAGTGCCGGCAACGACACGCTGCTGGGCAGCAACGATGCCGACACGCTCGACGGCGGCACCGGCAACGACTCGCTCGACGGTGGCAGCAGCGTGGACAGCCTGATCGGTGGCGTTGGCAACGACACGCTGCTGGGCAATCTGGGAGCCGACACGCTCGACGGCGGCGACGGCAACGACGAGCTCGACGGCGGCCACAACAACGACTCGATCTTCGGCGGATTGGGCGACGACAAAATTCGTGGCAATCACGGCAATGACACGATCGACGCTGGCGACGGCAACGACACGGTCAATGGCGGCGACGGCAACGATGTCATCGCCGGTGGAATCGGCAACGATGCGATCGACGGTGCCGATGGCGACGACATCGTCAACGGCGGGGCCGGCAACGACACGCTGGTCGGCGGCGACGGGCGAGACACCATCAAAGGTGGAGCCGGCGGCGATCTGATTCTCGGTGAAGACGGCGACGACACCATCGACGGCCAAGGTGGCACCGACACCATCGCCGGCAATCAGGGAATCGACACGATTGCTGATCCGTCAAACGAGATCAACGAGGCGTTCGTGTTGTCCGCAAGTCTGCGGACCATTCTGAACGCACTGTGAATGGATCGGGGTGAGAGATCAGGGACAAGAACGTAGGGTGGGACCAGCGGCGCTTCGACGCGCCGGCCCACCAAAATGATCGACGATGGTGGGCCGGCGCTCGATGCGAGCTTGTCCCACCCTACTTGGGTCTCAACGGCAAGGAAGCTGAACCATGCAGATTTCATCTTGGCTGAAGAACTGGCAACGGGGACGCAAGCAAGGGACTCGCCCCCGAACGAACGTGGCGGCGGCGGAGCACTTGGAAATTCGAGAGATGCCCTCCGCCAGCGTGCTCGTCATCGGGTCTGAGCTGAACATCACGCTGAATCTGAACGACAGCGTTAGCATAAGTTCGGTGAGCGGCAACGTCGTGGTACAGATCGGCGAGAACGGCGGGCAGTTGCAGCCCATCGCTTCGCTGGGTGGACTGCAAGCCAGCTCCGTGCAGTCGATCGTCATCACCGGCGGCGAAGAAGGAAACTCGATCGACCTCAGCGGCGTGACGGCGGCGGCCTTCACCGGCTTAACGAGCATCAGCGTCGATGGTGGCAACGGTGCCGACTCGATTCTGGGAAGCGACGATTTCGCCGACAGCCTGTTCGGCGAGGACGGCGACGACACCATCAATGGACAAGGCGGCGATGACTCGATCGACGGCGGCGATGGAGCCGATCTCCTGGATGCCGGCACGGGAGCGGACAGCGTCCTGGGTGGCGACGGTTCGGACAGCATCACCGCCGGAACCGGCGATGACAGTGTCGATGCCGGCAATGGAGCGGACGTCGTTGATCTCGGCGACGGCAATGACCTCGCCAATGGCCAGAACGGCGAAGACACGATCAGCGGTGGACTCGGTGACGACACGCTCAACGGCGATGGCGGCACCGACCTCATCAACGGCGACGCTGGCGATGACTCGATTCTCGGCGGTGAGAAGAACGACACGATCAACGGCGGACTCGGCAGTGACATCGTGCGTGGCCAAGCCGGAAACGATTCGATCGACGGCCAGGAAGGAGCCGACAGCCTCTTCGGTGACGGTGGACACGACCGCATCCTTGGCGGTGACGGCGACGACACCACGAATGGCGGCAGCGGCAACGACACCATCGAAGGAGGCATCGGCAACGACAGCCTGTTGGGCGGCGCGAACAACGACGTCATTTACGACGACTTCGAGACGCAGACGAACAGCTTCACCGGAGCCGACACGCTCAATGGACAATCAGGTGACGACACGTTGTTCGGCGTCGGTGGCCCTGACTTGCTGATCGGCGGCACCGGCAACGATCTGTTGGATACTCGCATCGCCGGACTGGTGGCCGACGACGTGACCTTCAACGAAGGTGACACGACGAACACGATCAACATGGTTGTGCGACTGACGGTTCCCAGTTCTCTGACGGTCTCTGTCGCCTATGCGACGTCATCGAATGGAACGAACGCCGGCGGCACGGCCATCGCCGGGACGGATTATCTCGCGACCAGTGGAACGCTCACGTTCCTGCCAGGCGAAACCGTCAAGTTTGTGCCGGTCGTCATCCTGGGTGACACGACCATCGAAAGTGACGAGACGTTCTTCCTGAACCTTTCGGGCGCGGTGAACGCACAACTGAATGATCCGTCCGGCGAAGGCCGAATCATCAACGATGACATCCAACCGCCGCCGCCGGTTCTGGATGTGGTGCTGCTCCTGGACGACACCGGCAGCTTTTCTTCAACTGGTCCCGCGCTGGCGAACATCTTCTTCACGAACGTAATCCCGCAACTTCAGGCGCAGTATCCGGGCGGCGACTTCGCGTTCGGCGTAACGAAGTTTGAGGACTACGCCACGGGACCGGGATCATTCAACGGAGACCGTCCGTTCATTCTCAGTCAACCGATCATCACGGACGACACGGTCAACTTTAACGCCGCCATTCAAGCGGGGCTGAATCGAATTCCGCCCGGCTTCGGCGGCAGCGGCCCTGAATCGGGCATCGAAGCGCTGTATCAGATCGCGACGGGGCTCGGATTCGACGGCAATCTCGATGGTGACACAACCGATAGCGGACCTGCCGGGCCGGCGGCAACGCAGGTCACTCCGGGTGCTGGCGGTGACGTCCCCAGTTACAGTTCGTTCGTCCCCGATTTGGCCAACAACGTGTTGCCACCAACGATTCCTGTCCCGACGGTCCCTGTCGATGGCGTGGGCTTCCGCCCCGGAGCACGGCATATCGTTCTGCTGGCAACCGATGCCCCCTTCACGATTCCGCCGGATGGACTGGCGGTTTACACCGGCATCGGCGGCGTGACCGTCCCTGCGAATCAAATCACGCAAGGGGGTGGCTTGGGGAACGCTCCGCAGGGCGCGATCACGATTCAAGCCACGATCAATGCCCTGCTCGCGGACGGTGTTCAAGTCGTCGGCCTGGGTGACGAGTTCGGCTTCGGCGGCATCACGACGCCTCGTCCTCAGTTGACGGGCTTGGCGACGTTGACCGGAGCCTTGAACGCAACCGCCGCGCCGATTGAAAGCTTCATCACTCCAGGACCGTCGGCGGATGACATCCAACCGGGCGGGCCGTTGTACTTCCTGATCGATCCGACGAATCCCGTCGGCTTGGCCAACGCGATCGTGCTGGGCATCGTGGGAGCGGTCGGTACGGTCGCACCTCCGCCGCCACCCGCGCCGCCTCCGCCACCTTCGCTACCGGGACCGCAAGCCGACACGCTGATCGGCAACGACGGCAACGACACGCTGCTGGCCGGCGACTTCGACGACGTGTTCAGCGGCAGTGCCGGCGACGATTACATCGAAGCTGGTGCCGGCAACGACAGCGCGTTGGGCGGAGCGGGCAACGACACGATCTTTGGACAGATCGGCGACGACACGATCAACGGACAGGGAGGCACGGACGTCATCTTCGGCGGTGACGGCGACGACACCGTCATCTGGGAAGGGGCTGCCGGAGGCAACGACACGCTCAATGACCCGACCGGAGACAACACGCTGCTCGTCAACGCCACGGGTGCCGCGAACGTCATCACCGTCGGAAAGACGGCCGAAGACCGCTTGATCATTTCCGAGTCCGGCAAGTCTGTGACCGTCGGGCCGAACTTCAATCGAGTGGCCATCAACGGCAACAACGGCAACGACACGATCACTGTCGGCGATCTGCAAGATGTCGCGGCCGTGGAGGTCGATGTCTTCGGCGGCAACGGCAATGACCTCATCACCGCGGCCGGAGCCTTGATTGGCAACGTGCGACTGCTGCTGGGTGGCGATGCCGGCAACGACACGGTCGTGGGAAGCGAAGAGGGAGACACGATCACCGGTGGAGACGGCAACGATCGTCTGGATGGTCGCGGTGGAAATGACACC